>JANXQR010000353.1 GCA_025353435.1 Acidobacteriota bacterium
CATAACGCTTACGAATTTGTTCAAGGGCCTGTTCGAAACGGTCGCATGATTCCGCGGTGGCGAGGTAGGGGGACCGATGGTAACAACTGAAGGTCAGGAAATGGAAGTCACCCGATTGTTGGTACCGCTTGAGACTGGAAGGCATTGTTAAGGGGAGTGTAAACCCACCCCGTTCGTTCCCCCACGACACTGGGTGCCCCACCCTCGCGACGTATCTGTTTTTGTCGCTAGGGTGGGAGGGGCACGACCGCCCGCATCATCAGTCTCAAGATCCGCGGGTGGACCCGATCTCAAGAGGGATTCTCCTACCTGTTGTCGGTGCCCCGGAGCCCGCCCTGAAGAGTGTTTATTCTCGTGCTCTATACTGGCGGCTGATGAAGGACTTTGTCAGACGCGATTTCATTTCAACCTCTAAAATCATTTTTTTCGACAGCGGACGAACTACTGAATCAGGATTTGCCCACGCTCAGTAAAGTTCTACTCGCTCACCTGAAAAGCTATAGAGGCTTGAACACTGTCTACCAACATGCCGGGCTGAATCGTGGGTATTTCCGCGCCATGCTTGAAAATCGGAGCATTGGCCTTGGGCCTTTGCCAAAGGAGCCGGAATATCAAGCTCGTCAG
Source organism: Acidobacteriota bacterium (assembly GCA_025353435.1). Lineage (GTDB taxonomy): Bacteria > Acidobacteriota > Terriglobia > Terriglobales > Acidobacteriaceae > Telmatobacter. Next base: position 625 of record JANXQR010000353.1, read on the forward strand.
CCCGAGGTGACAACCCGGATGATGGAGGTGTGGAACTGGCTGGAGAGGCAGGGTCTGCTGATCCACAATGACGAGCAGGTTGCAGACTGGTTCAATATCTCAAGCGACGGAGAGAGATACCTCGATGAGAACCAGCTGCCGCCTCTCTCGAATTCAACGAAGGTCACAAACACACCCCCGGCTTCGGAGGGTACCTTTACGCGACGTACGGCAGAACTCTTAGATATCCTGATCGCATCTCCCTCAGACGTAGCAGAGGAGCGAGACGTAGTCGAGAGAGTCATTCTCGAATGGAATGCTTCCCATTTGGAGAGCATGGGTATGATGCTGCACCCGGTCCGATGGGAATCTCACGCGTACCCGGCGTCGGGCGACCGCCCTCAAGCAATCCTCGAAGGACACCTTCTACTTCGAGTTCGAAGACGCCTCCAATCTTCGGGCCCACCTGACAAGACAATTGCCGAAGATTGTCGACGAAGTTCGGAGAAAATTGAAGGACCCCAGCTTGCTGGTCATATCGGAGGCTGGACCATCCCCAATAGCGAGTACTGCCGAGCGACAACCGCAAAGTTCTCCAGCTCAAGACTCTCTGCTGCTTAGAGACCTCATCTCCGAGCTTGAAGACAACTTAGATTGTGCATCGAGGCCAAGGACCGAAGACGTGTATCGACGGCCATCTACAAGGGTGTGGCGGGAGAATCGAAATCGGATTTCTCTGCCTCAAGACATCTATTTCGACCTCAAAAACACGTTCGGTCTAATCGGCAGTTGGAGCGATGTTGTTGCTAGCGGTCTGAACCCACATATTGGAAGCATGCCGCTTGAAATTATCATCTCCGATCTCAGATCATCGCTTCCGTCGCTAATCCAAAGGCTTCGGAAAGTCCAAAGTTCGAGCGAAGAGAGATAGGCTGGGTGCCCACGGTCTCTCGCAGTTGGAGACCGGGGATACCACAGACCTAAGTCTCAGGCAGCCGGCTCTTCGTCTCTGAGCCACTTCGCATAAGACCGGTAGTCAATCGCGGGAACCGTTCCGCAACCCTGCAGGCGGCTCATCAGCTCCAGCAGAAAACTGGTCGCTGCGTGTTTGTCCAGCGTGGCCGTCGTCGAGTCCGCGCCCCCGCAGCCGAACGTCCCCAAAGCCGCAATGCAGCCCAGGTCCAGCCGTCCCAGTTCCTGGTCCTTCTTAAGCGTGTCCACCAGCACCCCGGTCAGCGATTTCTCGTACTGCGCCTCCAGCGCCAGGTAGCCGCCCAGAATCGGCTGCGGCTTCTTCACAAAGCTCCCGCTGATCGTCGTCACTTCCACGCTCGTCCGATGCAGCTTCCGCACGCTGGCTACCTTCTCCTGCGCGTAACGAACAAAGTGTCCCAGCATCTCCTGCTTCGACTCGAACACCGCGTACACCGCCTCGACCGGAATCACCAGTTGTCCGTCGGCATGAAGCAAAAACGGCGAATACTGGCGGTCGTAAATTACCACGTCGATCTGATCGCTGAACTCGCCTTTGCTGTCCACAACGGTGGCCGATTGGGCCCGGTAACGTTCGGGAAGGTAGTTCTCAAACAGCTTGATCCATACGTTCTGGCTCGCTTCGCCCATGCCCGGGCTGTGCCCGATCAACTCCCGCGACAGCCTCAGGTCCTGCGCCACCCGCTCGTGCAGCCCCATCATCAAAGCCGGCAACGACCACATTCGGCCCCGCTTCATCGTCGCCGGCCGCTTCACTACTCGAATTGTCTTCAGCTGTGTCACGTTCACCCCGGTCGATCAGTGTGCCGCAGACACAGCAGAAAAGCTGTGTTCGGAAACACCAGCGTCCGGGTTTTCCGTCACAATCGACAATTTTGCTTTTGCGAGGCAAACTCACCACAACCTGAAGGTGCCCCATCCTCAGCGCCTCTCTGTTTCTTGCGCTTAGGGTGGGATACCTCAAAGCTACTCGACACACAGGCAGGTGGCGCACACATCCTGGTATCGGGAGCTGTGCCCCGTTCATCCCGGCTGTATCGCGGTGAGCGGGTCCTAGGGCGAAGGTTCAGGCGGTCGACTGGGAACACAGAGGATGAGACAGAGACAGCAAGACTCCTCGCCTTGGTCTCGAAACGTATCCCCAGACCGGCGCCGCGATGGACAGCCGCCGGCCTGAGGTTGATTCAGTTTTCGGCTCGCTCTATTTGAACTGCTTCACGACGTCCATGACGTAATAGCCGACCACAAATACGGTGGCCATGCCCGTCAGAATCATCGAACCACGCAGCACCGGCTGAATCTTGTTTACCTTGGCAACAATCGCCTGCTGCGCATTTTTCACATGATCGAACGCGTCGTCAAGGAAGATTTGGTCTTCTTCGTTGCGTTCCAGCTGTGAGCGATAAATGTAAAGGGCTACAAGAATCAGCATCAAGGCGGCCCAAACCGCCCACATTCCAAGAACCATTGTCATAGTCCACCTCCAAAAAATGTTGCTCCCAGTTACCGGCGGGTCCGTGGCAGGAATTACGCGGTCTCGGGGGTCGAGGGGGCCTTATGGTTCACCATCATAGCCCCAGTTTTATGCACCGGTGGTGATAGGTATCACAGTCATTTTCACCGCTTGAAACCCTTGTTCCGCCGATCAACAGCGTCATTTCTGACCCGCAAAATCAAAGGCTTGCAGAACCTGCGACGTTGACCTTGGGAGATGCATCCAATGGAACGACGGCGTCAAATAGGCTTGTTTCCTCTTGCTGAAGCCGGTAGAGTTAATGCAGAGTTCAAATTGAGGGAGATTTCATGGCCACCATCGCAACCATTGCACCCGAACAGGAAACCAAGAAGGCACCTCTTAATCTGACACCGCAGGCAATTGCCAAGGTCCGCGAGATCATGGCGACCCAGGATCCGATCCCTGCCGGGCTGCGCGTTGGCGTTGTCGGCGGCGGATGCTCCGGCTTCCAATACTCGATGGCTTTCGAGAATGGCGGCGGCATGATGGATAAGGTCTTTACTTTCGATGACTTGAAAGTCTTCGTGGACGCCACCTCCCTAATGTATTTGAATGGGTGCACTGTGGATTATGTGGAGACTTTGGAGGCGGC
>JANXQR010000405.1 GCA_025353435.1 Acidobacteriota bacterium
GTTCTGGCTGCTGTGCGGCCTGCTGGGTCTGGGGCTGGCGGTGCTGTGGGGCTTCATCTCATGGTTCTCCACGCGCGCCATCAAAGCGTTTCTCTTCGGCGTTGACCAGCACGATCCCACCACGGTTCTATCCGTCTGTGCATTGCTCGCGGTCTCCGGCATGATTGCAGCACTGATCCCTGCCTGCCGCGCCGCCTCTATAGACCCCATGAACGCACTTCGCACTGAATAAGACCGCCTTCTCGGGCCGAGTTGGCACGGCCGATTCTTGTTGTGCAGGGCTCAAGCTTACGTATCGGCTATCACAGGTGGTTGTGACAGGGCCGGTTCTGTGTTGACAGTGATTTTCGTGTGGGCCTACTGTTTGCTCGTTTTTCTTAATGCGTTTGGAGGTTACTTATGACTACACATTTTGAACTTCAACCTGCTGAAAACGAGCTTCAGGAGTTGGCGGAACAGAATTGGCAGCAGGCCTGTGAACGGGAGCGTCAGCTGGAGATTAATGCATTCGAGGCGGGCGCTTCCATCCGCGAGGGAGACTACACGCTGGTGAACCTGGAAGCCATTGTGCGGTGGAAATCAGAGCGGCTGGTGCACTACCTGATAGGCAATGGCAGCGAGCGGATCCGACGGGCACTGGAAGTGGCGGCGGACACTGAGGCCAGCACCAAGGGAGCCATGATGGCGCTGCTGGAATTGCGCGGCGTGGATGTGCCGATGGCCTCGGCGATTCTGGCGACGATTTTTCCGGAGCGCTACATTGAGCTGGATTTTGAGGACCTTGAGGCGCTGGGCCAGGTGCGGCAGGATGTCCGGTTTTACGAGGAGTACCTGTCGTATTGCCGGATGATTGCGGACAAGGGGATTGTGCAGTCTCAGGCGGAGTTGCCGGGACCGACGCCGCTGCATGCTCTGGATCGGGCGTTGGCGCAGTGGGCGCGGAACCGGACGGCATAGCGCGACAGCCGTGCGGAGTTCCATGGCGGGATTCCGGGCAAGGCCCGGGCGTGAAGGCCCCGTGCTTTTGCGCTTTTTCAGGGGTTGAAACCCCCTGCTCCCTCCGGAATCAGCGATAGACCAGTATGGTATCGGGGCTTGGCCGATTCCCGGTCCGCACGTTCCGGTCCGGCTTTTTGACTACTGTTTCACCGGGGTCATGCGCTCCATCAGCCCGTCCTTGGGGCCGGCAAGAGCACCATCGTCTTCGACGGTGAAGGTTGTGGTGTCTCCATCGCAGACAAGATTTACCTTGTTGCCTTTTTCAGTCCAACTGCAAGTGTGGGTGGCGGGACCAGCGGATACGTAGGCTTTGCCGCCGGATTTGAACTCAATTTTGACGATGCCGCCATTGTCTTGATACGTATGACCGCCGACCGTGCTGGCACAGGCCGTAACGGAGAGGCAGGCGACGACGAGTAAAGAGCTTGTTAGCGAAAGCTTCATGGTATGGCTCCATTGGGACTTGAATTCGGTTCATCTTAGGTCTCTTAGTTGAGACAGGTCCTAACGGAACTCTGAAGATTTCTGAAGAAAACAAGGGAAGGTGTCCGATCGCGTTCGGGCGCTGGCGCAGTGGGCGCGAAGCCGGTTGGCATAGGGATTGTTGGTCGATCGAGGCATCCGCTCAAGGAGATTTGTGCTCTCCCACCCTTGGGACAGAAAAAAGTCGCAAAGATGGGGCACGGACGTCTATGTAACCCCGAGATCCCGAAAGCCGGTCGGCACTGGGGACCCCGGTTGGACGGGGCACCCACGCTTACCGAGTAACGGTCAGGCGGCGACAGGAATACGGACGTCGATGTGGATGGTTGGTGGGTTGAGCAGGGTGTTGTGGATGAGGCAGCGGTGCACGGAGTCGGTGACGCCGGCGTGATCGGCTTCGCTGAGGGGGCCGGGGACGTCGACTTGAATATTGAACTGGTCTAGGCGCGCCGGGGCGGATGCCTTTTCGACGGTGGCGCGCACTTCAACACCTTCGCGCTCGATGCCCTTCTTCTTAAGATAGGCGACGGCATAGAACGCGGCGCACGAGGCGAGGCCTGAGAGGAACAATTCGGGCGGAGTC
>JANXQR010000416.1 GCA_025353435.1 Acidobacteriota bacterium
GGCCAAATGAACAGAAAGACTCCATCCGACTTCACAAGCCATGACGACTGGCTCTCGTATGTTCGCCGTGAGATTGCTGTCTCGGATCAGCCTTACGCGTTTGCCTTCGGCCGTATGGAGCTCTTTCGGAGCTTCTATCGCATGCAGAGACTTCCGTTTCCCATTCCGATTGCACAGGAATTTGAGCGCATCGAGATGCTTCAGGAGCCAGAACGAACGGCTGCATTGGAAGTGGTAAATGATGAGATGTTCAGAAGCCTTACGGGGCATCTGCTTGATCGGGCGCTGCCGACATTCTCAGAAGATTACGCGCAGAGAATGGCCTCGCCACAAGAGCTGATTCAGGAACTGCTCCGACATCTTGCTCAGAAGAACCCGTACTTTGCGTTGTGGGTTGTCTACAAGAGAAGCGTTTCCGACTGCTCGTTCGCAGGGAGTTGGGACGAGTATCTCCTTCAGGAATTCGGAGACCGGAGCGCCGAAGAGATCGCGTTTGCGCACGCGATGGTCGAGTTGGACAAGCTTCTCGCTCTCTTCCATGACGGAAATCGGGCGCTTCCCGGCCTCTCATTCGAGCGCATCTTGTTTCTTCATTTCCTCCGAGGCCCGGAGCGGATGCTCCAGACGTGCGCCGTCCTGGGGATGCTTACGGCGGAGTTGGCGGCATGTACGTCCGCGTAGTCAGCTTCGGGACTAATTGGTGGGCTATGCATTCACGCGACACGAATGATCCGTTTTGCTTCCGGCGGAGTGCGGCATGGTTCAACGCCGCAGCCCTGATGTTCGGAAGGCGTCTCCGTCACTGCGCCATCTTCCCTGGTCAGGTTCGCTTCAATTCGAAAAGCGGATTCGATCCGGAGTTCCCATTGCGCGCCGTAGGCAAGACATTTCTGTGCTCGGAACTCCGTCAATTCGCTGGAAAGATGCACCTGTTATTCGAGCGCCGCGCCACGGAAATGGCGCCCGACGCCTTCCTGGTTACGCTCAAATCCACGGAGCATGGCACAATCCAGTTCGCCAAACCGGGCTGGAAGTCTGCCGGCGTCCGGCCCATCTCGATCAGCCTGCGCGGCGAAAAGTACGAAGCAATGCTGCTGTTCGGAAGCGAAGATTGGGTCGAGAGCGACCTCGGACGATGGCAGGTCGATCAGGCGCAGTGCCGAATCTGGCTTGGCGATGTTCGGGAAGGAGCGCTTCGGTGAGGTATTACAAGGGCCATATCGCACTCTCAGATGCGCGCGACGTCCCGATCTTGTTGCATGTGCGGAACTCGCGGGCCATCTGTTTTGATCAGTTGTGCGATCTGTTGTCGCTCGAAATCATCACTGAACGTCCACGTTCGCTGCGTTGGAGGCTGGCGCGCCTTGAGAAAGCCGGGCTGGTTATGAGGCTTCTAAGACAGACGCATCTTCGAACGCCAGTCTTCGGAATCACGCAGCAGGGACTCATCTTTCTCGAATCCCGTGGCCATTACTTGCTCTCGCTGCCGAGCGCAACGGAGGCGACTCTCCATCCTTCCCAGGTTCCCCACGCTCTTGAAATGGTGAGTATCCGTGTCGCTTTTGCCAAAGCCGGCGTACTTCATTCCTGGCAATCAGACCTCGAAATCGCGTCGAAGAACCTGGTGTTGGAGAACGGAGCGGCAAAAGATTTCGACGCCGTTGCGGGGATCGAGGTCGACGGAAAGAGCCGCACGATCGGCATCGAATACGAGCGGAACCCAAAAGCTGCCGCCAGGTACCGCGCAATTCGAGAGGTTTTTGAGCGTGACGAGACGACAGATGCCGTCCTATATCTCACCGCAAACGACGACATCCTGTATCTGCTCGCCATGGAATTGCGCGCAATGCGCAAGCGGATTGGCTTCGTTTTGAGCGACGCATTCCGTCGATCATTGCTCGAAACTCGCACGTTGACGAATTCAAACAACTCCGAGGTCGTGCTGCTGCGAGACTTCCTGAGCGGGAATCAACTCTAGTGCTCGCGCAGCATCTTCGCATCCCATTGCCGCCCCATAGACATCCTATTGCGGTCCCATTCACGGCCTTTTGAACTGCTTTGCCAACCCATTAAGCAGAATCGGCCTTGCTTAAGTCGAGGTCCATCAGAGACTTACTTCTTGACTATCCCCTTGTACATAGACCTTTTTGTGAAGGTCTGGATGATGTGAAGAGAGGTGGATGAGCGAAATTGCCGGAAAGAGAAGGATGGAGTCCGCGACATGGGACCTGATTCTGCACGTCGTCACTTCTTAACTGGAGTGTTGCCCTGTCCCGGTTGGGGTGACGCTTGCCGCAGAGAGAGTGCCATCAGATGTTTTGGCACGCCATTTTCGGTTGGGGTACGTTTTAGAAAGAGCACGGCTGTGTCATCGTGTTTCAGGTAAGCGTTTAAGAATTCCAGAGTGTATCGCGCCATCCAGTTGTAGCTCGCTATGCCATCCTCCGGCGAATAGTCTGCGGGAATAAAATGCAGCCCTTCCTTCTTGAACCGCTCACTCCTCTGGTACAAGGAGCTGAATTGGATGTGCGAGATCGCGAGCAACCGCACATGAAGCAGGTCGCCATGGGTCCATTCATTCAGAACATTTGGCGCGCACGCGCACCGGTTCTTGTCCTGACGCATTGCGTCCCAGGTCTCAAGTGTCTCATCAGCTCTGCTGAAAACCAGTAGCGGAATCGTCATCCGATCGGGATGAATGTCGCCGGCTTGCTGTGGCGTGTCTGGAGAATACCGAAAGGAACCGTCCAGCGAGACAAGGGCATCGATTCGTTTATCTCGGGCCGCAGCGAAAAGTGCCGCCATGCCTCCCCAGCTATAGCCCATCGCCGCCACTTCCGACATATCCGTGTCCGGCAATGTCACTGCGAAACCGAGCAGAAAGGTGATGTCCTGGGCTTCCGCGTTTGCTCCAGAAATATCAACCGTCATGGATCGAGAATTCGCGCCCATGCTGGGACTGGCAATCACCACGAAGCCTTGACTCGCCAGATATTCGCAAAGCTCGATGTTTTCAGTAGCTGGCGCATTTAAGCTCGGTGCATAAATCACGACTGGAAATCGGCCCGGCTGCATCTCAGCATCCCGGACCGCCCACGCGGCCAAGTCTTTCGTGCCTTCCATGTAAGACTCGACGAACTTCTGCGGCTTGCCATCCTCAACTGGCTTGCCGAAGCTGGTCTCAGTCTTGATTAAGGCTTCGTAATCCCCAAATGTCATCGTGCGATTGTTGGAGCTTGGAGCGGGATACCACACCAGCGTCTGCAATGGCCGTGGGCTCCCAGATCCGGCTGACTTTTCCGATGATCCGCCTTCGAGTTGAAAGGTGCGCGAGGGATCGTACTGTTCAACAACCCTGAGTCCGACGCCGTACTGACCGGGTTTTTCAGTGAAGACGAAGCGGAAGGTCGAACTACCCTGTCCAGCATCAATTCCTAGACCGGAGCACACGACGATCCCAAATGCGGCAATTCTAGTTGCGAGATGCACCCTGAACTCCTGCACTGAGTGATCACAATCCTACCAGCCCAAATGTCGCCTTCGGCCGATCATCGTCTCTTTCTCGACCGACCGGAACGTTGTCGGCCGTAACTGAAGTGGATCTCGAACGGCTTCCACGCGCAATCCAGCCCGTCGGCTTCCGGGCGTTGAGCCTCCCCATCCAGCAACCTTGAACCGCACAAGAACCTCATTAAGGAGAGTGTCCATGACTCAAATGCACGTGCAATCTGTCGAAGAAAGCGCGGCAGTCCGACTCGTTCCGTCCCGCCGGTTTGTCATCCGGTTCGTCGTCAGTTCAATTTCCAGCCTGGCCGGGTCGATCAGTTTCATTCTGCTCGGACCAACCATGTACCGCATTGCAGTAGTTGATCGTGCACTGGAAGCGTTCTACGTCGCGCTTCTCGCCGCCTGGTTCGGATCCCTGGGAAGGATGTGGTTCTTAACTTTCCGGGATCGCAACCGCCAGTAATCGGCCTCAACCACCCACACCAAATCTGGAAGAAGGGAGAGCTACCGTGCAACCCAGCTTAGGAAAGATGTCCGCTTACAAGATGTTCAACTGGCGGGACCGTGCCGCCAGCTCCGTCGAGCAAACCGTCGCCGCATTTCTCGAAATCGGCGAAGCGATTGCGACCCGCTGGATACAGACGGCCAAGGGTGTCCTGGTCCTGCAGATGGTGCCGGATAACGGCGCATCTGGAGCGATCTACGTCTTCGATCGACAGCGCGAGCAATGGTACATGCTGTCGTTCGAGGGTTGCGAAGACCAATTCACGTCGGAGAAGTTTGACCGCACGTTCTCCGAGTATGACCTGTTCCGCCTGGTTGAGCAGCCTGGCCTGCTGCTCTCCGAGTTCCAACCGGCCACCGCTTAACCCGCCTCGCAACACCCCCGACAACCAGTTCAACCTCAACTCAAGAAGGAGCCGCCATGCGTCTGTCCGCAAGCCGTATCCGCTCGATCAACCGCGCGATCGCCAGAGTCCAGTCGTCCGCCTGGTCCGCGCCAGATCGAAACCCCCACCGCCCTTTGGCAAACCCGACACTGGCCGTCTCTGCGAACGCGCCCGAATTCGTGAAGGTCGTTGTGGTCCCAAGGAGCGCCAGGCTGTAACGCCGGCAACCGGAATTGGCGAGCGAAAACACAGGATGGGCGTGTTTTGCTCGCCGCTTTCCGGAGATTTGACCGAGTTTCGGACCCGGGATACAACCACACAACGGATGAAGGAGGCGGGACGCCATGTA
>JANXQR010000424.1 GCA_025353435.1 Acidobacteriota bacterium
GGACGGTCACCCGCGGGTCGTTGCGGATCTTCGGGTGCAGCTGCCCGTAGCCCACGTCGAGCGCGATGACGCCCGCCGCGCCGCGCTGGAGCAGGCAGTCGGTGAAGCCGCCGGTGGAGGCGCCCACGTCGAGACAGGAGCGGCCGATGACATCAATCTGCCAGTGATCCAGGGCGCCGGCCAGCTTGAACCCGCCGCGGCTCACGAAGGGCTGATCGTCGCCGAGGAGGCGGAGTGAGGCCTCAGAGGGGACGGAGGCGCCGGGCTTGTCAATCTTCTGCTCGTCAACTAAGACCCGGCCGGCAATGATGAGGGCACGGGCGCGCTCCCGACTGGGGACCAGGGCGCGCTCCACAAGCAGCACATCCAGCCGGGACTTTAGCCGGGATTTCTGCGGATTCTCCATCATGATTTACCTGGCCAGAAAGAAGAAAAGGGTCATCCCCGGCTGGGAACGACCCTTTCATGGAAATGCGATTCGCCTACGGGAGCTTGGAGCAGGCGCTCGGGTTGGTGGCGATGGCGGCGGGGCTGAGCAGCGTGGGCGGTAAGTAGCAGGGCTGCCCATAGCCCGGCTTGCGGCTGACGACAATGGCATTGCCCTGCGAGCCGTTCTGATTGCTCGTCCTTATGTCGACAATGTTGCCCTGCACCAGCACGGTGGTGTCGATGATGTCCTGGTCGGTGCGGATGATGGTGACGTATGGGCTGTCAGGGGAGGCGACGTAGACCTTGCCGTACAGGGAGTTCTGCACCGAAATCACATTGCGAGGATGGCCGTTTACGGGCAGCGTCTTGATGGGCGTATGGCTCTGCAAGTTCACTTCAGTGACAGTGCCGTCGGACTGGTTGGCGGCATAAGCGCGGCTGCCGTCAATGAGGGCAGTGACGCTGGCAGGGTTGGCGCCAACAGGAATGGTGTAGGTGGTGCCGAAGGTGGGGCTGTCATTGCCATAAATGTCCAGACTGACGTCGATGACGGTGATGGTGTTGCCGTCGTAGTCGGCCACCACAAGCTGCGAGGTGGTGGCATTGTATTCCGCGTAGACGGGGCCAGCGATGGCAGGAACCGATGCGCCAGTCAGGCCCGCGGAGGTAGACAACGGCAGGCTGGGATGGCAGTTGACGGTTTGGCCGGTCTGGCTGATGAAAGGCGTGCAGGAGTCGAGGGTGTTGTTCTGGCTGTCGATGACGGTAATGGTGTCGTCGCCGCGATTGAGGACGAAGACGCGCCTGTTATCCGAAGAATAGACGGCGTAGACCGGGCATTTGCCAAGCGGAAGCCGGGCGGAGATGGTGTGGCTGGCTACTTCGATTGCCTCAGCCTCGCCAACGCCGCTCACGGTGCGCGGAGATGTGTTGCAAGCCACGCCGGAAGGGTCGGCAATGTTCTGCGTGATGGCATAGTTACGCTCGCCTACAAGTGACGGCCCGATGAGCATGACTGGGGTGATGGCGGTGGGAATCGAGAGCTTGAAGGTGGCTGGAAAACCAGAGAGAACATCGATAACGTTGCCGTCGAGATCAGCGGCCCACAACCCCGCAGATGGGGAAAAGAGATTGACCAGTTTGGCCGTGGTAGGCAGCGTAGTGTACTGCACATTCTTGGCCTGCAGGCTGGGGGAGACGGGGAAGTCGGTAAGGGTTCCGTCGCTATTGACCGTGTATCCGCTCGATCCGGTTTCATCCAAAGTGAAGGAGATGGGGCCGGGGCCGATGGGAGCCTGTGCGACTACGGTGTCACCCGAATAATCGACCACGGTGATGATGCCGGGCGCGGTGGGCGATGGGGACGACACAACGGCTAGAAACGCAGTGGGCTGCGAAGGGGGGCCGCTGGGATTGATGGGCGAGACTACCGGGCGATATCCGGCGCCGCAACCGGCGAACAATACTGCCACAGCGAGCGCAGCGCTCACCTGAACCAACCGCGCGCGCGCCTGGCCTTTACTTAAAGGAAAAAAGCTCATTCAGTTTCGATCCTGCTTACTCAAGTGATTGTAATTCACGCAAACGGGATAAAGGCTCCCCTGCGTAGGCCCCGAATCCCGATGAGCAAGGCCATAAATGCGGCCCCGTAACGG
>JANXQR010000451.1 GCA_025353435.1 Acidobacteriota bacterium
CCGAAGGAATAGGTCACATTTCCGCCGTCGAGGCGAAATACCTTCGAGGGGCCGTCATAGTGAACCGCAGCCGTTTGCGCGGACAGAATTGAGGCAGAAAGTAATACCGCGGATGTAAATGTTTTCAGCATGGAACGATATGCTCCTCCCGGGAACCGGCCATCATACCATCGCGCACGCTGGTTTCGTTCCGAGTTCCCTGACCCGCGTTCGGCCAATCGGCTATTCTGGACATGCGTCCCGGAGGTTTCAGCGATGCTCCCCCTCGCCGTAAGTGCGCCCGCTTGTCCCACCCCGGTCGAAGAGATCGCGGAAGCCCTGGAGCGCATTCCACCGCTGCAAGGTATGTCGTTTGAAGACCGCCTATGGCTGGCAACACATGCCGAGGAGGTAGTGGCTCAACCGGGCGACGTTTTATTTGAAGATGCCACAGCCGCAGAATGGATGATTCTGATTCTCAAAGGTGAAATCCACGTCCAGCGGCAACGCGGCGGCCCCATGGCCCTGTTCATTGGCCGCGCCGGGCAAATGACAGGCCTGCTTCCCTTCTCGCGCATGAAGACCTTCGGCGGCCAGGGAGTCGCGATTTCCCCGGTCTGGGCACTGCTGATTCGCAAATCTCTGTTCCCCGAAATGCTGGACGCAATTCCCTCGATGGCGCAGCGCGTGGTTTCCACGCTCCTTGATCGCGTTCGCGAGGTCACTCGCATCGAACAGCAGGCTGAGAAACTCACGGCGCTCGGCAAGTTGGCCGGCAATCTTGCACATGAATTGAACAATCCGGCTTCTGCGGCACAACGAGCGGCGTCAAGCCTTGTGACCGAACTTCGCGCGAATCGCACAAATCGATTCAAGCTTGTCAACCTTTGCTTGACTGAGGATCAGATTCATAAGGTAGAGGAATGGGAACGGGGCGTGATGGAACGCCCGCGGCCGCAGGAAACTGGAGCCGCAGAGCTGATCGGACACGAAGAAGCACTGCGGAATTGGCTCACCGCTCTACCTTGTGAAGGCGCGTGGGATGTAGCACCTGACCTGGCGGAACGCGGACTCGCCGTCGCAGACCTTGAGGATCTACACAAGATTCTGCACGGCAACGGGACATGCGTCACCCTGCAATACTTCGCGCGCTATCTCCGGTCCACGCGATCCGTCGAGACTCTTATATCGTCGACTGCCCGCATCTTCGATCTCATTACCGCAATCAAGGCATATTCCAACATGGACCGCGCGCCCATTCTAGAGGTGGACGTGCCGGCTGGATTGGACGCAACTCTGCAAATGTTGCAATCGCGCATGGCGCAGGTGACGATCGAGCGCAACTATCAGCCGGATTTGCCCTGCATCAGCGCGTACAGCGGCGAGTTGAACCAGGTTTGGACCGCTCTGATTGAAAACGCGCTTGATGCCATGGCAAAGACAGATGATCCGGGCTGCCTGCGGATCATGTGTCGCATGGAAGGTGAATTGCTTCTGGTGGAGATTTGGGACAATGGCCCGGGGATTGCAGCGGAACTGCAGGATCGTATCTTTGAACCTTTCTTTACTACCAAACCGCCGGGGCAGGGTCTGGGGCTCGGACTCGACAACGCAATGCGCATCGTACGCAAGCATCGCGGCCACCTTGGCGTGCGCTCCGAGCCTGGCTCTACGTGCTTCCGAGTCCGCCTCCCTGTCGACCAGCTCCAGGCCTACTGAGCGATTTATTCTGGGTGCCGGACGCAGAAATTTGATCCATGAATTCTCACGAGATCGCAGAACCTTGCCCGTGCCTTACCCTGTTAGGTGCCGATGAAATGATTTGGCGACGCGCTGCCTGTGTACAGACCCAGGGCATCGCCGACGGCGGGAGGATTTGAGTGATATGAAATTCTCTATTACGGATGCTCGTCTTCTTGCTGCCTTGCTGCTTTTCGTCACCGTTTCCATTGGTGCGCAGGACACGCGCTACGCGCCCGACGGAGAGTTAATCCCCGGACCCAACTGCGCCGGCCGCGCATGGCCGGCACCTCCGCGAGCCTGCACGCCCGAACAATACGACCAATGGCTTGCAGATGTGACACACTGGCGCGCCGAACACCGTGTCCGCATGGGTTATGAAGGGAGTGCCTATGAGCGGCCGGAACTCAAATGGACGCAATCGAGTTTCATTCAGCCGCAAGTGATGATGGAGGATCGTTATCTCTACGATCCAGAAAGGGGCGTCTACACGGTTGATCGCTTCCTCGATGACTTGAACAAGCGCTACGGCGGTGTGGACTCAGTGCTACTGTGGCACACCTACCCCAACATCGGCATCGATGATCGCAATCAATATGACTTGTTAGGGGACCTGCCAGGAGGCATAGCAGGGGTTCGCTCGCTGATCGATCAATTTCATGCGCGCGGCGTGCGCGTGCTCTTCCCCGTGATGCTTTGGGATCAGGGCACTCATGACCCCGGGGCCACTAACTGGGATGCAAGCGTCCGGGCTATGAAGGATGTCAATGCGGATGGGATCAATGGCGATACGCTTGATGGCTTTCCACTCCCTTTCGTGGCTGCAAGTGATGCGCAGCATCATCCCCTTGCGCTGGAACCGGAGGGCGGCGTCAGCAATGACGAACAGTTGGCCTGGAACACAATGAGCTGGGGTTATTGGAAGTACGATTCCGAGCCGAAAGTGAGCCGCTACAAGTGGCTTGAGTCGCGCCACATGGTGAACGTTTGCGACCGCTGGGCGAAGAACAAGACCGACAACCTTCAATACGCCTTCTTCAATGGCGCCGGATACGAGTCGTGGGAAAACATCTGGGGCATTTGGAACGAAATCACTCCGCGCGATGCAGAATCCATTCGCCGCGTAGCGAGCATAGAGCGGGCGTTTTCCAAGCTCCTGACATCGTCCCGTTGGCGGCCATTCTATCCGACTTCACAGTACGGAACTTATGCAAGTGCCTGGCCTGGCGAGAATCAGACGCTCTACACCCTCATCAATCGCAACGCTTACGATGTACAGGGCGCGCAACTCCAATTGCCTGCAGACCAGGGCGCGCATTACTACGACATGTGGAATGGCCGCGAGATCACTCCGCAGGAAAATGCGGGGAGCGTCCAGCTTAGTTTCTCCATTGAGGCGAACGGCTTCGGAGCCATCGTTGTCACGCATTCACAGCTCGACTCCGCCGACGGCAAACTCCTTGCGCGCGCATCCGAGTGGGCCAAGACGCCGCTTACGAGCCTGACTAACATCTGGAAGCCTATGCGGCAGGAACTGGTCGAGATTGCGAAGACGCGCGCGCCCGCTTCGGCTCCTGAGGGCATGGTGCCAGTGCCAGCCGCAGACTTTGAGTTCGTCGTCCAAGGAATGCCCATTGAAGGTGGAAACGACGTGGGTGTGGATGTTCAGTATCCATGGGAAGACCAAGCGCGCCGCTATCACCACCACACTGTGCACATTGATGCTTTCTACATCGATCGCACACCGGTGACGAACGCGCAGTTCAAGAAATTTCTCGACGCCACACACTATCACCCCACCGACGATCACAACTTTCTCAAGCATTGGGTTGGCGGAACGTTCACGCCCGGAACGGCCGACGAGCCCGTTGTCTATGTTTCGATCGAGGACGCACGTGCTTATGCGAAGTGGGCCGGCAAACGATTGCCTCATGAGTGGGAATGGCAATATTCCGCACAGGCGCTGACGAAATCGCCGTATCCCTGGGGCAACGTGTTCAACATTGAGCTAGTTTCGGCCCTCAACAAAACCAGGAATCTCACGCACCCTGAGCCCGTCGCCATGCACCCGCAAGCGGCAAGTTCCTTCGGTGTACTCGACCTGGTCGGTAACGTATGGCAATGGACAGATGAGTATCGCGATGACCACACGCGCGCCGCAGTGTTGCGTGGCGGCAGTTACTACCAACCGCAGGGTTCTGTCTGGTATTTTCCACCGACCTATAGGCTGGACGAGCATGGGAAATATCTGCTGCTCTCCCCTGGCCGGGACCGTGCGGGAACGATCGGCTTACGCTGCGCGATGGATGCTGAATAAGTAATCTTGTCATTGGGGTCCAAATGCGGCCTGTCGTCGAAGCTCTTTAACTTCGCCACGGTGTGGCCAAAAAGTGGCAGTGGCATAACTCCTCTTCGGGATGTTTTACATGCGCTTAATCAACGAAGAATGAATCATCCCGGAAACATCAGGCGTTAGTCTTCGCCGAGCAGTCGATTCACCTATTGTGCGATGGCTGATGTTCTGATAACTGGGATGGGCCCCCTAACCTATCTAGATAAACGCGGACCGGAATGCATAAGTGATTTCGGTCCGCATATATTTTTCAGGCCTCTTTCGCCAATTCGATCTTCCAAATCACTCATGACTCGGGCTCACGGATTGCATTCGCGCTCTTGACGAATCGAATCGCGTTGCCGAATGACGTAGCGATCCTGCCTTCCCGCCCACAGTATCCTGCGCGAACTTAGAGAGGTGAAGATATCGGGAAGAAAGGGCCCATGTGCTGGACTATATATCTGCGATTGCACTGATAATTTCGGAAAAGGGATCAAGACAGTACACACTGCAGGGTACATTTGACGCGCGATACTGTCACCCCTCACCGCTACTTTACGTAGGTGTAGTTCCATGCCGCCGTGAATCTGGCCCCCACATTTTCCCCTATCCATCGAGGTTCAGCACGGTCTCCGCCGCAGCGCACGCACTCGTATTCCCTGCTACTAGGCCGGGCCCAGCGATGTCGCCCGGTTCCTCCAAGGAAATAGATGGTCTCCCCCAGCGGGCCTTGGCATTGGCGTTCACGCACTAATCGCCTCGCCGCAACGCGTGCTTGTGGCCCAATCTGGACGCAGGACTGCAACCGCGTTCCAGCGCGATTTGAGCAACCCAACTTTCCATAGCGAATCTCAACAATTCCAAAACTCTAACTTGCATCTTCAGTGCGACAAACCTGGTGCCCCCGAGCCTGGATTTCATCGTGCAAGCATTGATTACGTGTACTTTAGCGAGAGATTGATTGAATATGTCAATTTCTCCTTACTTTTTTGTTCCAAATCAAATTTGATATATGACGCCTATTGTGAAGTGACATCCATGATCCTGCTTTAATCATTCATTGCAAGTTTGCGTGGTCGGTGCGGGATTGCATTGCGGGAAAGGTCAACGCTTCCCTCGAAGAAAAAGTTGACCGATCCAGGAACAGCTAGAGAAGGCACGCTTCCCCCTTTTCAGGCGTGATTTTCGGAGTGAATCGCACGGTGAGCAGACGCGGAGTCCTTCCGACTGCTCGAGCGGATGCTGCGTCCCATACAGCGATGCGATCGCGCGACAGTCCTCACACCGAACTATCTGTTCCATCCGGAATGGGGCAGGTTCGGAAATGCGGAAAGTCATAAACCCCGCCGCAAAGAGTCGAAAAGCAGGAGGTCAAATTGGAAACGGAAAGACTTGAGAGGGACCCTGTCCAAACAGGGCGCACACATCCAAGGTCGGTTGAAAACAGAGCCGTTGCCGAGCAGTTCCACTTGATGTACTCATCCGCACTCTTCGCCGGAATGTCGAGCGATGTGTGTAATGACATCCTCGCGTGGTCCAGGCTGAAGAAGTTTTCCCGGAACGAAATGCTGTTCCTGCAAGGCGAGCCATTTAACAAGCTGGTCATGATTCAAACCGGCATGGTCAAGGTAACTCAGACCAGCCTGGGTGGCAAGGAGGTCATCCTTCGGGTGATCCGTGCTCGTGATACAGTAGGCCTCCATGCTGAGAGCGCAGTCTTCAGGCACGCGTGCTCCGCTTGCGCCATGGAATCTTGCCGAGCCTTCGTTTGGGACTATCGGGATTTCCGCTCGATCGAAGTCCAATATCCTCAACTCACGACGAATATTCATTCCATCCTGAGTAGCCGCTTAATGGAGCTTGAAAAGATGTTCAGTGAGATTGCCACTGGATCTGCTGCACAAAGGCTTGGGCTGACGTTGTTGAGACTGCTGGAGCGTGTAGGTGAGATCAGTGGCGATGGCGTGACTGTCAATCTCAGGCGTGAGGAGCTGAGCCAAATGACTGGATTGACCGTATTTACTATCAGCCGGGCGTTGGCCAAATGGGCTCGGTCCGGATTAGTGATTCCCCGCCGAGAAGCAATCCTGGTCAAGGACCTCCTGCGATTTCGCACTGAGCTGAAATCAGAAATGCGAGAAGCAAAGATCACGTCGAATCCTCAGCGCGATCACTTGATGTAAGAGACCTTCCTCCCCCTCCCCCTCCCCCTTCCCCATCCCCATCCCCATCCCCATACGAATTAAAATCTACTCTTTCCTTCCCCTTGGAATCCCACTTCCGCGGCCCCCTACGCCTTCCCATCGTAAAATCCATTGGCAAACATCTGACTGCACCCAGTGCGAGCCACAGTCGTCGCGTGATGTCACCTTTACGACAGAATGAGCGGTCGATAACTTGTCTCAATTTTGGATATTGATTCGGAGCGGTATCAATCCGGAGTGTTCATCATTTGCCTCGACGAACGCGCCCACGGATGCTCGAGTTGTTCATCCAAACTCAAAAAATGACAAAACATTTACACAAAATTCTACTCGCGGAACTTTTTTTCGATTCATTTCAAATACAAGCAGCCGACAAAGGAAAATGCGAAATGTATTTAATTTATGCAAGCACTCATATTTCTGAGTATCAAATTAAATATTTGGACGGATTTGAATAATTAGATGGTTTGTGTTCACTAAATAATTGCAAATACCGGTAGTAATCCGAATGGGTGCTGCTCTTATCACCACGGCAGCAGGCTTGGCAAGGTCAGCCCTTGCGAGCCTAAAATCATTCTGGCCAGGAAGCCTCAACGATGCTTGACTCAAGAGTAATAGAGGGTAGGAGATTGCCGTTAGCGGAAGTGATCGCCAGCAGGATTCTCATTTCACGGCTGGCCGCTCACTGGGCCCCTCAGCCTGCCCAACTCGCCTCAGGAGTCGCCGCCTATCGAAGTCAGCCACCTCGGATCGCCAATCGAGAAGCAGCCTTTTACGAGGAAGTCCGGGGGACCGAGTCCCCACGCGTAAAGGCGGTCGGGTCTGACGTGATTCTCCAGTTCAGCTAACGCGAATTGGACCCGGTAAAGGCCAAAATATTGAGCAACAACGACATCAACCCCGTCTTCGATAGCCCGGAGACGGGCGTTCAATTTGTCATTCCTACGCTGGAGTAGGCGGGGTGTTCCGCCAGGTCCCCCGCGAAATTGAGGGCGGAAAGACCTACTAGATGGCATTTTCGAATAGCGGCGGGGTTTTGAAGCCGGGAAATCGAGCTGACATTGTGATCGGCACTTTCCATGCGCGAGGATTTCAGGTTGAATAGATAGAAACACTTGCCGGCTGCCCCGGCCGGTCAGCAGTTTGCCAGGTACTGGGTCAAAAGTGCGGAAGTCGGTTCAACATTGCGGTTCCGGAGCCGCCTCCGGAAATTCCAGATTTCGCGAAACACACTCTCGTTTTCAGAAAGGGCTGTACATGATCAAGAACCAACTAGTTAAATCCACCGCCATTGCAGTGTCATTTATTTGCTTGTTTGCAGCGACAAGACCGGCACGAGCTGACGGCCCACCACACAGTGCGTTGCAGACTCCAAAGGCCTCTGCTCCCATGGTTCGGCAAAATCAAAACTCTCTCTCCAAAGACGACGATTTTGCGGGCCTCGATTTGACTGATGAACAGAAGGCAGAAATGGCCAAGATCCGTCAGGACACAGACGGGCGTAAGGCACTGGTTGCAAAAGACACAAAATTGTCCCCGGACCAGAAAGATGCCTTTATCCTTGGTTACACTCGCCTCGAGTATGGCCAAATGTTCCGGGTTCTGAACCCTGCCCAAAAGAAAGAAGTTACCAAGCGGCTGCAGGCCCGTCGTGCCGCCGAACAGGCGCAGCAAAAAAAGAAGCCCCAAGCTCCCCAGCACTAGGTCCCGGACGTTCACTTAGAAAATGCGGCAGGTTTCCGTCGCGCAGACTCGGACAGCGGCCAGTCCTCTATGGATTTGCCTGTTATCCACGAGCTCAATTCCACTTGCGGGTGGCGGACGGCGGGAGCTCCTTCCAGCCGTCACCCGAAAGCCAGCTTATTCTCGAGTGCCGCTCGGACGCGAAGCGGGATCTCCATAAGCAATCATTTATCCCGGCATTTTAGCCAGAGTTCGATATTTTCTTATCGGTCAACATGATCGAATTTGATCTCGGGCATGTAAATTTCACGGATTTTTTGGTTTCATGGAAACTTCTGCTACCAAAGTCAGCCGCGATTTCAAGGCTTATGGCCGGAATTCCAGCCCTGACCCATTGTACGGCTAGCTCGCACAGGGCTTGATCACTTTCTCCGGATGCCCTCCCATCTGGAAGTTTCAAGTCTACACAATCATCAGACCTCGTCCTGGGTACTCTTGCGAACGCGTTGTGATGGATGGGGCGATAACTGGTGTCCCCAAGATCCGCTTGTCACAAAGTAGGGATGAAAATGGGTCGAGAAAGTCTTCCCGGAAACAGCGCCCTCTACCTTGAGGACGGATTCTGGAAATTGAGTTGGAACGATCAATCCCAAATCGTTGACACGAGCGCGGCCACGCCCGGCATTGATCCGAACACCGCCAATCATCCGATTTGGGTTGGCCTGGCAACTGGCCCGAAGGGGCTGAGTCGGGAAGAAGCTCAGCAAATTGTCTGGAAGATGATCGTTTCCCAGGCCCGCGCACAAAAGGTCGCGCAGCACTCATCCGTGACCCTCGGGGAATTCGTGGAGAAGAAGTTTGTCCCCGAATATATAGCCTCCAAAGGGTTTTCCGGGCGAATGCATTACCAGTCGATGCTGAAACATGTTATCAGGCCCGAAGATGTAGATCGGATATTTGCCGTCGAGCCAAGGAGGCCGAAAGTCAGACTCCAGTCTGTAGCAGATTGGCCATACCTTGGACACCTACCGCTCCGCGACATCCGCTCCGAATTTGTACAGCAACTCACCACAGTGGCACTTTCAAGTGGCTATTCCAAGCAGACCGTAATGCACATCCGGAACGTTGTGAGTACGATCTTTACCTACGCCCAGTCGGAAATGTATTTCAGCGGAGAAAATCCAGCGACTGCGGTCAAATTGTCGAAAGTGAGCCGACCGCAACCATCGCCTCTCGCAACCTCTGACGTGATCCGCCTTCTCGGATCCATGCGGTATCCAGAGAAGGAAATGTCAATCATCGCTATCCTCACCGGAATGACCGTGGCCGAAATTTGCGGCCTTCAATGGAAGCGTGTCAATCTCACCGAAACCGAAACGGTGAATTCCGACGGAGAAGCTATTCCGCCGAAATGTCTGTTGGTCCGAGAGGAATGGATGCGCGGACAGTTGGGTTCGGTTTCGAAGCGCCGTGTTGGAATCATCAAGATTCCAAGACCTCTTCTTCCGATAATTTCGAGACTAAGCCGCAATCCAAAATTCACTGGGCAGGGCGATTTTGTGCTTACCTCACGCAGTGGCAGCCCCGTCAACCAGACCAATTTGCTCACACGCAGGTTGAAGCCGCTCGGGTTGGAGATGAATATCCCAGGACTTTCCTGGCATATGGTCCGCCGGATCCACAAGGAACTGAACGTCGAATTCGGAGCCCAGTTCCATGATCGAATGATGGATGTGGCAAAAGCCGCATTTCCCAGCGATTTCAAAGACAGCGAGAAATGGCGCAGTACCGCCGACGGAGAACTGCCCTACTAATCTTCAAAGTCAACAGCTCAACGCGTTCCAACCCTCAAACTCAAGCATTTCGCCTTTCGCGAGAACTTCCTTTTGGCGACGGGGAGCAGACTTGCGTATTGAACTTCAATG
>JANXQR010000478.1 GCA_025353435.1 Acidobacteriota bacterium
GGCGGGAATTATTTGCCGCAGAGACCGCCGCGGCAAGGGCTGTCGTTGGCGCGGCAGATTGCCATGATGAGTTACAAGTCAGGCGGGCTTTTTGAAGAGCGTTTCAGCCGGAATCCGAACCGTAACGGCGAGGATCCGTGGGGGCTGGACGATTTGGGCGGCGGCCTGATCGGGGGGCGATTCGATATTGCGGGCTATCTCGATGAGCAGGGAAAACGGTTTGTCGATCGTTTTGAAGCGAACGCGTATTTGGCGATTTTGCGGACGATGGACACGTGGGATCCGCTGCGGGGGCATCTTTCGGCATCAGAAGTATTAGGGAAGATTAAGGCGCGGCTTACGTTTGTGGGCATCAGCTCGGACTGGCTGTTTCCGCCCGAGAGCGTGCGCGCGTTTGCTGAGGCGATTCGAGCCGCGGGGGTGCAGGCGGAGTATCGCGAAATGACGAGCGATCATGGGCACGATGCGTTCCTGGCGGAGCAGGCGGAGCTGGTGAGATTGCTTTCCTAAGAACAGGGAACAGGGAAGAGAAAGCGGTATTTGGTGCAGGAAGTTGTCCTGACGCGATGGAGTCAAGGCATTTTTACATTGTGCTTGCAATGCGGCAGGAACAGTTTCGGGCATTGCGGTGTCTAATGCGGGTATGTGCCGAGTGGGTGCGCTGCGTTGGAGCCCAGGCAATTGGCAGGAGAAAGAGCGCCGATGGAGACCGGGAGGGGATTCGCCAGGACGGGTGCGAGAGTGGGGGCGGCTGGGGAAATGCGGCCGGAATTCTTTACCGTTCTGCAACTTCGCTTGTCAGAGAGGGCGAGGCTTTCTATAATCCATCCATCACCGCATCCGACGTCGTGGTACTGCTATCCTCTACAACGCGGTAACCATCCGCAAAAAGCTGACCGGTCCCCCTCGGCGAGCGAGTGCTTGAAGATTGATTCCATTTCGGGTTTTCCCAGGAGCTTTGAATGAAGAAGTTTGTCTTTGCGTCAATGATGGCGCTGGCGATCATGACCCTTGTGTCCGCGCCGAAACTGCAAGCACAACAACCGGCGGATTCGGGCACACTCTCGATCAAGGATCCAGCGGAATTCAACGCGTACCAGATGTTTAGTACGCAAACCGATCCCAAGCAGAAGACCGCGGCTGGGGAGAGCTTTCTGAAAACGTATCCGCAGAGCCTGGCAAAAAACCTGGTTCTGGATGCGCTGGTGGATGCGTACCAGGCGTCGAATGATTCGGACGGCACTCTGGGTGCAGCGACCCGTCTGCTGCAAGTGGATCCGAACAACTTGAAGGCGATTCTTTATTCCGTGCTGATCAAGAAGGGCCAATGCGGGAAGACCAGCGACGCCCAGGCGTGCGATGATGCGGCGGCCTTGGCGATGAAGGGACTGCAGGCGACAAAGCCTGCCGCCACCGCGGATGCTGATTGGCAGAAGCTGACGCACGCGGCGTTTCCGATCTTCCACTCCACGCTGGCACTCGATGACGCGGTGAGCAAGAAGGATTGGAAGGCTGCGCAGGACGAGTACACGTCCGAGCTGAAGCTGTTCGATGACAACGAAAGCAAGTCTGCCGGTTTGAGCGACATGCTTCTGTTGGCTCAGGCGTATAGCCAGCCTGGCTCGGCGCAGGATCTAAAGAAGGCGATCTGGTTTTATTCGCGTGTGTGGGATTTTGCTCCGGCGCAGTACAAGGCGCAGATTGAGCCCAAGCTCGAGTATTACTACAAGAAGTTTCACGGCGGATTGGATGGTCTGGACACGGTGAAGCAGGCGGCGCAGGCTTCCACGTTCCCGTCAGGCGAGATCAAGATTGACCCTGCGAAGAGCCCGGCGGAGCAGATTCACGATCTGCTGGCATCGACACCCGATCTGAAAGTGCTGGCTCTGGGCGACAAAGAGACGGTTCTCGCCATGGGCAGCAAGGAGGACGCGGACAAGCTTTGGGCGCTCATGCAGGGTCAGGAGTCGCAGGTTCCCGGCATCGTGATTGCGGCAACGGCGGACCAGATCCAGGTGGCGGTGACGCAGGATGCCAAGGATGCCAAGGTGGCGGACTTTATCGTGAACCTGAAGAAGCCTCTGACCGATGCGGATCTCAAGTTGATTGTGCCTGGCTTCGAATTCAAAACGCAGCCGGCAGCGGAACTTGTCGGCACCTACGATACCTACCAGCAGGTTCCGGCGACCGACAAGACTTCGCAGGCGGCGTCAATTGTGCTGAAGGACGGCGAGTACGTTCCGGAAGAAAAGAAGAAGGCCCCGGTTCATCACCCGGCCGCCAAGCCGGGAGCGGCTCACAAGGCGGCGCACAAGTAGGAGCGCGGAGGTGGGCTGAAGCTTGCCAATCGCAATATCCTGGGAATCAGAGGGCAGTCCGCGATGCGGGCTGCCCTTTCTTTGGGGCGGAGGATGAGAGCGAGCGGGTGGTAGTCTGGTTGCGAATGATCCGATATGTATCCATAGCAGTAATGGCGGCAGCCTGCATGACTGGGACTCTGGCGCATGCACAAGAAGGGGAGGTTATCCCCGGTGCCAAGGTGGTCCAACTTGAACCAACGCAGATGCAGGATTCTGACCCCCGGCTCGCCTTGGAGGGGAAGCTGCCGCCGCGTGTGCTGATTCACCCCGCCGGCGCCATGAAGCAGGAAGATAAAGATTTGGCTGCCAGCGCGGCAACGGCTATCAAGCACCGAGCGGGATTCCTGGAACTTGGGTTCGACGAGGGTGACTGGAAGGAGAGCCAACTGGATTGCCCGGCATTTCCTCAGCATCTCCTGCTGCGATTTACGCGTGACAACGGAGCCGGAGACCAGAGCACATTTACGGCGTCCATTCCGAGGGGGAAAGACGGACAAGTGCGGGTGATTCCGATCCTGCGCAGAGGCTATTCTTTGTACTCCCTGGCCCCTGTGAGCAAGGCGACGATCAGCGCTTTCAACGAGATTGAATCCGAAGAGCACATCGGCGACAAGGCGGACTGGTCGTCTATTGGTCTGTGTTATGCGGCATTGTCGGCGCCACGGTGGATTGAGCTTGAGGGAAACACTGCACTTACGCTGCTGGGGTCCACCATGTTGCGGTTGGGAGAAAAAGGCGGTGTGACCGTGGGATTCGGGTTGGGAGCGCCGGCGCCGGGCCAGTGGCAGGTAACGTTCAACAAGAATGGACAAGTGCAGGGGACGGAATTTACGTCGATTGGCGACGTGATTGCGCGGCCCATGCCGGCCACGCTTACGGAGATGAGAGGGAAGCCGCTTCCCGCGAGCATTCCCGTGGGGCCGGGTCGGCCCATCCCTTCAGGTCCTGAGCCACGCGGACGTCCCATTCCGCCGACTTCCTCGGGCGACAGCCAGAGCAAGCCGCAATAGGCCGTCTCAGGTCAACTAGCGTCTTGCGGGTTACTCGCCCAGCATGATTCGCTGGATGGCGGTGGCGCGGCCAGTCTTCTCATCGCACGTGACGAGTGCGGCGCACATTTTGGGGTTGCCCCTGGCGGCCTCGAACTTGCCGGGCATGCCAGTGAGAAATCTGTGCAGCACCATCTCTTTTTCCACGCCAATCACACTGTCGTAGGGGCCGGACATGCCCACATCGGTCTGGTAGGCGGTGCCGTTGTGCAGGATGCGCTCGTCGGCGGTGGGCACGTGGGTGTGGGTGCCCAAGACGGCGGTGACGCGGCCATCGAGGTGCCAGCCCATGGCAACCTTTTCACTGGTGGCTTCGGCATGGAAATCGACCAGGATGACCTTGGCGGTGATGCGCTTGAGAGCGTCGTTGACGGCATGGAAGGGATCGTTGGTGCCGGTCATGAACACGCGACCCATGAGATTGATGACGGCGTATGGAACGCCTGATTGAGTGACGCCTTCAAAGGAGCCATGGCCGGGTACACCGGGATAGAAATTGAGGGGGCGCAGGATGCGTCGGGCGGGTAGCTGGCTGTCGGCGGGGACGGAGTTCATGTAGTCGATGAGTTCTTTTTTGTCCCACACGTGATTGCCGGTGGTGAGCACGTCGGCACCGAGTTCGAATAGGTCATCGGCAATCCCCGGCGTGACGCCGAAGCCGCCCGCGGCATTCTCCGCATTGATCACGGTGAGGTCGACCGCATGAGCTTCGCGGATATGGCCGATGTGCTCGGCGACGATCTTGCGTCCCGCGCTGCCGAAGATGTCGCCGACAAAGAGAATGTTCAAAAAAAGCTCCAGGGACTAAGGGACTAAGGGACTGAGGGACTGAGGTTGTTTCGGGCGCAGCGACTTCATCAACGCTCCGAGAAGGCGACCGACGTCGTTGCATAAGCTTTCAGTCGAATCGAGATTGGTTGTCACACCAAATCCAAGCACTTTCGCGATCACGATTTGGGTTTCCAATTCCGAACATGAGCCACGAGCGTGTCCGACGAATTGGATGTACTCTCCCCTGGTGGCTCGTCCGTAGCCTTCTGATATGTTGCTTGCAATAGAGACTGACGCTCTTCGCATCTGACTGGTCAAGCCAAACTTTTCTGCTTCTGGGAACTTTGCGGTCAACTTATAGATGTCGATGGTTAGCGCAATCGCGCGCTGCCAAACAACCAGATCCTTGAATGACTGTCCCATAGGATTTCTCCTCGTCTTTTCGGTTACTGAGTCCCTGAGTCCCTTAGTCCCTCAGTCCCTTCATCTCTTTTTCGCATCAGCGGGAAGAGGATCACGTCGCGGATGGATTTGGAGCCGGTTAGGACCATGGTGAGGCGGTCGATGCCGATGCCTTCGCCGGCGGTGGGAGGCAGGCCGTAGGCGAGGGCGCGTACGTAGTCTTCATCCATTTGGTGGGCTTCGTCGTCGCCGCCGGCGCGCTCGCCTAACTGCTGCTCGAAGCGCTTGTGCTGCTCGACGGGGTCGTTGAGCTCGCTGAAGGCGTTGCCTACTTCGAAGCCGCCGATGAAGAACTCGAAGCGCTCGACGTGGTCCGGATCGTCGGGCTTGGCCTTCGAGAGCGGCGAGACTTCTGTTGGGTAGTCGTAGATGATTGTGGGCTGGATCAGGAAGGGCTCAACGTTGTTCTCGAAGAGAGCATAGACGGCTTTACCTACGCTCTGAGAGATTCTGATGTTTTCGCGGAGCCCGCCCCACTTCGATTGCGACCACCTTGCCCATTCACGAGTATGGCCTGCCTCGTCGGAATAATCGTCCTCAGCGATAGAGAGTAGCTCGCATGAGACCGCCTGGTTGGCCCTGTCTATCATTGCGTATAGGCCTTCGATGGTCGAGAATTCTGTCGCGGCTGGTGGCTTGCCGCATCCTGCAGGCCATTTTCTTATGATCGCTTCTATCATCGTTAGCCGCTCCCACTTGCCCAGATCAATTGGGTTTCCATCGGGATCAAGTCGCGGAATTGGCGTCCCATTGTCGTCCAACTCACCGGACGGAAGAATCGTTGTGCCATTCACTTCAAGGGCGACATACGCGATGAGCTCTTCAGTAAGATCCATCAGGTCGTGGTAGTTGCTGTAAGCCTGATAAAACTCGAGCATCGTGAACTCAGGATTATGCTGCGTCGATATCCCTTCATTCCGGAAATTCCGGTTGATCTCTTACACGCGGTCGAACCCGCCAACCACCAGACGCTTCAGATAAAGCTCCGGCGCAATCCGCAGCTTCAGATCGAGATCAAGAGCATTGTGATGCGTCGTAAATGGCTTAGCCGCCGCACCGCCTGCAATCGTATGCATCATCGGCGTCTCAACTTCGAGGTATCCGCGTGAATCGAAGAAAGTTCGCATCGCCCGCAGCACCGCAGCCCGCTTTACAAACACCTCACGCACGTTACCGGGCCCGTCAGCCTCGCCCTCAGCCTTCGCGCCGTGCCCTGTATTCATGAACAGATCAACATACCTCTGGCGGTATCGAAGCTCGGTATCTTCGAGCCCATGGTACTTGTCCGGAAGAGCCAGCATCGCCTTCGCAAGAAACGTCAGCGCCGTAACATGTACGGTCAACTCGCCAGTCCGTGTCCGCATCAGGTAACCCTTCACCCCGATGTGATCACCAAGATCGAGCAGCTTGTACAGCGCAAATCCGTCCTCGCCAACATCATCCTTACGCACGTAAATCTGAATTCGCTGACCGCCCTGCTGCAACTGCGCGAACCCAGCCTTACCCTGCAC
>JANXQR010000500.1 GCA_025353435.1 Acidobacteriota bacterium
TGATGCCGCTGATCAGGCCGGTGGTTTCGAGAATCACCTTCACAACCGGCGCCAGGCAATTGGTGGTGCAGCTGGCGTTTGAAATAATGTTGTGCTTGGCCGCGTCATACTTGTCCTGGTTCACGCCCAGCACGAGGGTGATGTCTTCGTTGCTGGCCGGAGCGGAGATGATGACCTTCTTAACCGTCGCGCCCAGGTGAGCCTTCGCCTTGTCCGCATCCGTAAAGAAGCCGGTCGATTCAACAACGATCTGCGCGCCGACTGAAGCCCAATCCAGCTTGGCGGGGTCGCGCTCGGAGGTGACCTTGATCTTCTTGCCGTCGACGACGATGGAGTCGCCGTCAACGCTGATGTCGTTGGGCAAATTGCCCAGGATCGAGTCGTACTTCAGCAAATGTGCCAACGTCGCGGGACTGGTGAGGTCGTTTACCGCGACAAAATCAATCTCGGGATTGCCGAGCGAAGCGCGCAAAACATTGCGCCCAATCCGGCCAAAGCCGTTAATGCCAACCTTTACTGCCATGCGGGTATTCTCCTTCGTGCTCGTTGAAAATCGGGATTCTTGTTGAAAATCAGGACTCAAAGTGGCGTTCGGCGGCTGGAGCGGCAATACGGAAACCGCAAGCAATTCAGCCCAAAAGGCAGTTCCACCAAACCCATGATCCTAACACTCCTGTCAACGGGAACCCAAATGTCCGCATTCCCGCCGGCCGCATCAAAAACCGCTCAACGCTAGTTTGCTGCGCCAAGCACACCACGGGATGTGACGGGGTGCACATCATTGCATGGGCCAAAGTGCACATGATTTGCAGCGATCCCCACCACTGTGGTATCCCGGTAGTATCAAGGCTATGCTGAATGGCAAGAGCTGAAGGCGGGCATGAGAAGACGCTCCAGACGCGCACCAAACCTCTCTGAATCAACCGGCAAAATCGGCCAGGAACTCCCTGCGAACCAACTTGCCCCGCTGGTCCCCAGTTATGGCGACCAAGTGGCGTCCACACCACCGGCCCCACCATCTCGCGAGCAGGCCCCTCGTGAAGCAGCGCCACGGCCTCCTCGCGAACAGCGCCCCCCAGCGCCTCCGCGGCCTCCCCGCCAGCCACAACCTGACTGGAATCAGCAAGCCGGCGTGGGACGGCTTGAAGTTGAAACGCAGCCCGAAATGCCCTCGCAGCCGCCCCCCGAGCCCCAGGCCGCCGACCGCTCCGCGCAGGCTCCCAAAGGCTACGTCGTGCTCGCCATCGGCATGCCCGGCTCCGGCAAAACCACTTGGTTCCGCCGCCGCGGCGTCACCCCGCTTTCGAGCGATCTGCTCCGCAATATTCTCTTCGACGATGTAGAGGAGCAGCGCTATCAGGGCCTCGTCTTTTCGACTCTCCGTTCGCTCCTGCGCGCCCGCCTCATCGCCAAAATGCCCTGGAACTACGTCGACGCCACCAACCTTTCCATCCACGAACGCCGCCAGTGGATCAAAATGGCTAAAAGCTTTGGATACGAGGTTCAGGCGGTCTTTTTTGATGTGCCGCTTGAAGTTTGCCTCGATCGCAACCGCCAGCGCGAGCGCTCCGTGAGCGAAGACGTGATGCACAAGATGGCAGAGCGCCTGAAGCCGCCAGTCTTCGAAGAAGGCTTCGCAAAGATCACCGTCGTCCGCGTCAAAAGCGGCAGCTGATCTTGTCAAAGTTCTGCCTGTCGCAGGCTTAATGGCCGTCGCTTTGGTTCGGGAGCATTGCTTTGCTCGGTAAGAATTTCCGCCAGGCAAGGTACTTCTTTCCCGATCCCATTCCCTTGCGGATTGCAAACTGCGGCAAATAGTGGACTTCCCCGTTCCTCCAAACTGGCCACCAAAGTGCTCCAAGAAGTACCAGGCACCCGTATGTCTTGTCTGGAGGCACCATGTTTGAATCGGCATCCCTGCCACAGGGAGTGGCACCCAAGCACATCGCTCTTTTCGCCGCGATCGTCGTCGCTGGAGGCGCCGTCGGCGGCTACGCGATCCATGAGCACCACGCTGCCCAGAATCTCGTCGCAGAAAACGCACAGGCTACGGCCGCGCTCACTACCACTCGCCAGCAGCTGAGTGACCTGGCCGCCAAGGTGAATGCGTTGGCCGCTCGCAGCGAAGCGCAGCCCGCCCCGTCCGCGCCAGCCACGCAGGCCGCCCCAACCGGACATGCTGCCACTGCCCATCGCCCTCTGGCCGTTCACCGTGAAGACCCGCGCTACAAAAAGCTGCAATCGCAACTCGACGCCCAGGGCAAGGCCATTGAAGACACCCGCACCCAATTGGCCAGTACCCAGGGCGACCTCGTCAGCACCAAAACGGAGCTGTCGGGTTCCATCGCGCATACCCACGACGAATTGGTGCTGCTGCAGAAAAAGGGCGAACGAAACTTCGCGGAATTCGACATCTCAAAATCGAAAGAGTTCCGCCGTGAAGGACCGGTCTCTCTGCGTCTGAAGAAGGCGAACGACAAGCATCAGTTTGCCGACCTCGAGCTCATGGTCGATGATCGCAACCTCTCGCAAAAGCACGTTAATCTTTATCAGCCGCTCATGTTCTACACGCCTGACAGTCCGCAGGCTGTCGAGATCGTCATCAACAACATCAGCAAAGACCACATCCACGGATACGTGAGTGCGCCAAAGTACCGGCAGTCGGAACTGGCTTCCATGGCGAGTTCGGCAGATGGCGCCGCGCAAGGTCAGGGAGCCGCGAACCCCAGCGACCAGCCGGCTCCTAGAAAGAAACTTCC
>JANXQR010000516.1 GCA_025353435.1 Acidobacteriota bacterium
GCCATCAGCATCCCGAGCATGCCGCCCGCCGAGGAAAGCAGCAGGCTCTCAATCAGCCGTTCCCGCATCAGGCGCAGCCGTCCACCGCCCAGGGCCGCGCGAATCGCCAACTCCTTGTTGCGCGAGGCAGCCCGGGCCACAAGCAGTCCCGCAACGTTCATGCACGCAATCAGGAGCACGCAGCCCGTCGCCGCCAGCAGTGCGTACAGCGGCGTCTTGTAGTCGTGCACCGCATCGTCCAGCATGGTTCTGCCCACCACCCCGTTGTGCACTGAGGGTTCAGGATGTGCCGCCTTGATCTGCTTCTGCAACGCGGCCAGCTGCGATTCAAGCGCGGCCAGCGTAGCGCCCGGAGCCAGCCTCGCCACCACCTGAAACTCGTGATCGTCGTAGGTTTTCATCAGCCATTCCGGTGCCTCGTGCTGTACGGCAGTCCATATCTGCACCGCGTTGCCTCCGAAGGCCCCGGAATAAACAAACGAGGGCGGCAGCACGCCGATAATTGTGTACGGCTTGGCATCAAGCCAGATCGTCTTGCCCACTACTGCCGGGTCGGCCCCATAGCGGCGCTTCCAAAAACTTGCCGAAAGCACTGCCGTCGCCGCCGCTCCCAGCCGGTCATCCGCAGCCGTGAAATCGCGTCCCAGCACCGGCTGCACTCCAACCAGCGAAAGAAAATTCCCGGTGCACCACGCCGCATCAATCACTTCCGGAAGTCTTCCGCCTTCGCTCGACACGTTGTAGCCCTGAAACGGTGACACCATCGCCATCTGCGCCACCGATTGCGCTGCACGCTGCCAATCCCAAAAGCTGCCTGCATCCACTGGCAGCCATGGCGTGTGATGCGGCCGGTCAGGCTCGGCCTCGTACATCAGCACCAGCTTGGCGGGGTCGCGATACGGCAGCGGCTTTAGCAGCACACTGCGCACCACCGTGAACAACGCCACGTTCGCTCCAATGCCCAGAGCAATCACCACAATCGCCGTGATGGTGAACCCCGGTGTGCGCCGCAGTGTGCGCAATCCATAGCGCAAATCGCGCACCAGCGCCTCCACCCGGTTCCACGACCACACCGCGTGCGTCTGTTCGCGAATCAACGCGGAATTCCCGAAGGCCCGCATCGCCGCTTGCCGAGCCGCTTCCGGCCCCAGCCCGCGTTCGCGCTGCTCCTCTTCCTCAAGCTCAAGATCGGAACGCAACTCGCGCTCCAGGTCCGCGTCCCTCTTCTTCGTTGGCCACCAGCTCATCTCAACCCTCCTGGTCTCAGCTCTCGTGGTCTCAGCTCTCTTCGGCAGCCGGCCACATCACACGCGCCACCGCCTCAGCCATCTGCTTCCACTGCGATTCCTCAACCACCAGCTGCTTCCTGCCCTTGTCCGTCAGCCGGTAATACTTGAACTCGCGGTTGCGATCCGGCGCCGTCTCCCACTTCGAAACCACCCAGCCCCGCTTCTCCAGCCGATGCAGCGCCGGATACAGCGACCCGTGCTGCATCTGCAAAAAATCGTTCGTTGTCCGCTGAATATGCTTCCCAATATCATGTCCATGCGCCGCCCCATGCAGCAGCGTGCGCAGGACCAGCATGTCCAGCGTTCCCTGCAAAAGACCCATGCGTGACTGCGATTGTTTGTCAGTGGTAGACATTCGACCCTCAATAATTGGCGATGGTAGACACTCGACCACCAAATGTCAACACGCTGATTCCACACCCTGAATTTCCAGCCCACTCCCACGCCCGCCCGTCACAAACCGCGCAGCCCCCGCAATTACGCATGGACTTCCTTAGAGGTCGTAAATAAACTAGCTCTTTCTTGCCTTCGCATCACGCTCCGCTATCATTCCTTTGGAGATCCATCGTGATTAAAAAGTGCGTCGTCACCGCCTGCTCGCTACTCGCGTGCGTTCAGTTGTCGTCCGGACTCCCGCTGTTCGCGCAGCAATGGAAGGCCCCCACCAGCATGAAGAAGCTGGGCAATGGCCTCACCGTCGTCGTCTCTGAAGATCACTCCGCGCCCACGTTCGGAATTTGCGTGAGCTACGGCATCGGTTTCCGCCTCGAGCCTGAAGGTCGCACCGGCTTCGCTCACCTCTTCGAACACCTCATGTTTGAAGGCACGCCCAACTCGCCCAAAGGTGTATTGGATCGAGTCATTGAGGGCGGCGGGGGCAACAACAACGGCGACACCCGCTACGACTTCACCGAGTACATCGAGACCGCGCCCATCTCCGCACTCGAACCCCTCCTCTGGCTGGAAGCCGACCGCATGAAGACGCTCGACTTCTCACCCAAAAACCTCGACAACCAGCGCAACGTCGTCGAGGAAGAGGTTCGAGTCAACGTCCTCAATCGCCCCTACGGACTCTTCTTTGGCATCGATCTTCCCGGCAAGGCCTTCGATACCTACCCCAACGCCCACAACTTTTACGGCGAATTCAAAGACCTCGATGCCGCTCGCATTGAAGATGTGCAGAAGTTCTACCAGCAGTACTACACCCCGTCC
>JANXQR010000762.1 GCA_025353435.1 Acidobacteriota bacterium
CGTACCGGCCCTCCTTTGTTAAAGTTCTCACCCATGAAGAACATCCTTGTGCGCCACATCGTGAAATCCTCAGTCCTCCACTGCACCCTCACTCTCCCTCTCGTCGCTGCCTCATTGCCGTACGCGGGCGCGCAAGCGCCCAATTCGCCGTCCGCGCAGGACGTCCCTGACTGGGCCCTGCCCGCATCATCCACGCACACGCAAGTCCCGCCGCCCGCCGACTTCCATCGCCCCACAGTCACCTTCAGCAAGCCCATCGGCATCTTCGCCGCCCAGTCTGACGTCGGTGGCCCCCTCGTCCCCGGCAGCGCGGACTTCAATGCCGCAACCGGCGCCTACACCATCCACTCCGCCGGCTACAACATCTGGTATCAGCGCGATGAATTCCGCTACCTCTGGAAGAAAATGTCCGGCGACATATCACTGGCCGCCGACGCATCCTTCCCTGTTGCCGATGGTTTCGGAGATCGCAAAGTCGTCCTCGTCATTCGGCAATCTCTTGAAGATGATTCGCAGGAAGCCATGATCGGCGAGCACGGCGTGGGCATGACTCATCTGGCTTGGCGCTCCGAGCGAGGCGCACAGATGAAAGACATGTCCTATCGCTTCGGAGGTACCCTCACCAACATCCATCCCAAGCGCATCGGCATTGAAAAACACGGCAACTCCATCGCCATATTCATCAGCCTTACCGGCGAGCCCATGCACCAGTTCGGCCCGCCCATCACTCTTCCATTCGATGCGCCGTTCTATGTCGGCATCGGCTTCTGTTCCCACCTTCCTGCCACCGTTGATACAGGCGTAGTCTCCAACGTCTCTCTCGAAAACGCAGCCGGCCAGGTGCATTAGGCCACTTGCGTTAATTCCAACTCGTTTTCCGCCCGCCCAAAACTAAATCCTTCATTTGTTGATCCTGAATCAGCTCCGGCGCCAGCGACATCGTAGTGACAATTCCCGTCCGCCGCGCAGCTTAATATGAAATGCAAGGCTCCGTTCCCCGACACCCGGAGCCGGCAGGACATCCAGGCCCTCAATGCGTCGAATTCCATAAACCCCAGCTTCTCTAAGGAGGGGGAATGACTACCGCGCATATCAATCGCATTGCCACGGCCGTGCCGCCCCACGATGTTCACCGGCCCTTTGTCGAATTTGCCGAAACGCTGCTGCCCCCCGGCACCACCCGCAACCTCTTTCGCCGAATGGCGCGCATGTCCGGCATCGAACATCGCTTCTCCTTCGTCAATCCCGTCCCTACCGATGACGGCCAGTGGCGCGATGCCGACGAACTCTATGTAGTCGGCAATTTCCCCTCCACCGCCCGCCGTATGCAGGCCTTCGAGCGGTTCGCCCCGCGCCTTGCTCAATGCGCACTCAATCGCCTCGCACTTAGTGCCGACGAACGCGCATCCATCACTCACGTCCTCATCACAACCTGCACCGGCCTCTACGCTCCCGGCCTCGACTTCGACGTCGTGCGCATCCTTGGTCTGAATCCGTCGGTCGAGCGCACCATGATCGGCTTCATGGGCTGCTACGCCGCCATCAACGCACTCAAAACCGCCAACCACATCGTCCGCTCCCAGCCCGAGTCGCGCGTGCTCATCGTCAACCTCGAGCTTTGCTCGCTGCACATGCAGGAGACTGAAGAGCTCGAGCAGATTCTTTCCTTCCTGCTCTTCGCTGACGGCTGCAGCGCCTCCCTCGTCTCTGCCGATCCGCACGGCCTCGCGCTCGACAGCTTCCTCGCCGTCAATATTCCCGAAACCAGCCACCTCATCACCTGGAAGATTCGCGACGGCGGATTCGACATGCACCTCTCCGGCCAGGTGCCCACCGAGTTGCGCCGCGCCATGAAAGAGACCGGCACGCAGTGCACGCGTGGCCGCGATCCGCTCTCCTTCGATCTCTGGGCCGTGCACCCCGGCGGTCGCACCATCCTTGACGCCGTCGAGCACGGCCTCGAGTTGCCGCCGGAAGCCATGCGTTTCTCCCGCGACATTCTCGCGCGCTTCGGCAACATGTCCTCGGCGACCGTCATGTTCGTTCTCCAACAGGTGCTCGACAGCGCCAAGTCTGGACAGCAAGGCTGCGCCATGTCCTTCGGCCCCGGCGTCACCGCGGAGACAATGCTCTTTCATGCCGCGTGAAATGCCGGATCTATCGCGCCGCACCCAGCCGGCCGACCTTCCCGAGCTCATGGATCAGCCCTGCACCCGCGCTGAACTCCGAACCTGTCTCCGCGACATCGCCTTTGTTAATCGCACACTCCTCGGCTATCGCCCCACCTTGCAATGGCTCGAATCCCTCAAAATGCTGGGTGCCCCAGGTCCGGGGTCCCCGCGGACGGGTCTTGGTCCGGGGGGTGGTGATTCCGATTTTGGGACCTGGGATAGCAATACTCCTTCCCCGCTTCGCATCCTCGACGTCGGCTGCGGATACGGCGACACACTCCGCCGCATCGAGCAATGGGCACACGCGAAAAGAATCCCCGTCGACCTCACCGGCCTCGATCTCAATCCCGACGCCACCGTCATCGCCGCGGAAGCCACCCCCGCCACCAGCCGCATTCACTGGATCAACGACAACGTTTTTGCCTACGTGCCAACGCAGCCCCCGCATATCATCGTGAGTTCGCTCTTTACCCACCACCTCGCTGACGATGAGGTCATTCGTTACATCCAGTGGATGGAGAACAACGCTGTGACTGGCTGGTTCATCAACGACCTCTCTCGCAACATCGTGCCGTACCGCCTCTTCTCCTGGTACTCTCGCATCCTGCACCTGCATCCCTTCGTGCGACACGACGGCCCCGTCTCCATCGCCCGCGCCTTCGTTGCCAATGATTGGATCGGTTACGCCACCGCCGCTGGCCTGTCCGCAAGCGATGTCGTCATTCGGAGCTTCACCCCCGGCCGCCTCTGCGTCTCCAGGAGAAAGCCGCAATGAGCCGTGGTCATTGCCACTACAGCTCAGTGCCCCATCTTTGCGCCTCGCCTTTGGGCGCAAGGGTGGGATATCGCAAAACCAAATCGGAAGTCCACACTCGGCACAAAACCTGGGTGCCCTACCCTCGCGACGTCTTTGTTTTTGTCGCTAGGGTGGGAGACCGCGAATCTCACCCTTTCGCTCTCACTCTCGGCCAACAGGCGGACGAATGAGACAGTCTCCCGAATGTCTCGTCATCGGCGGCGGACTCGCCGGAAGCATGGCAGCTCTCCGTCTCTCTGCATCCGGCCGCAACACGCTCCTAGTCGAAAAAGAAAAATCCGCGCATCACAAAGTCTGCGGCGAGTTCCTCAGCCCCGAAGCCGTCGCTTATCTCCACCAGGCAGGCATCGATCCGATTGCACTCGGCGCAGCACCCATAAATCAACTGCGTCTCTCCGTCGGCAACCACACCGTCGAAACCAAGCTTCCGTTTACCGCCCTGTCGCTCTCCCGCAATCTTCTCGATGAAGCTCTCCTCAATCGCGCAGCGGAGGCCGGATGCGTCGTTCGCCGTGGCGTTGCCGTGGACAAGCTCGCTATCGAAGGCACTTCCTGGATTGCGCAACTCTCCTCAGGCGAATCGATAAAGACAGAGACCGCCTTCCTCGCCACCGGCAAGCACGATCTCCGCGGGTGGCCTCGCCATCAGGGTATGCAGTCCGACCTGGTTGGCTTCAAACTTCATTGGCGCCTCGCACCCGCACAAACCGCCGCCCTGCGTTATGGAATGGACCTCTATCTCTTTCGCGGAGGTTACGGTGGACTCAGCCTGGTTGAACAAGACATCGCCAATCTTTGCCTCGTCGTCCGCAAACCAATACTCCGTAAACTGGGCGGCTGGCCTGAACTGCTCGCGTCTCTAATCTCAGGAAACCGCCTCATCCGGGCATGCCTTGGCTCCGCGCAGCCACTCTGGGATCGACCCTTGGCGGTCGCGTCCATCCCCTACGGCATGCTCGGCTCGGCCTTCCACTTCTCCAACCTCTGGCCGGTCGGTGACCAGGTTGCCGTCATCCCTTCCTTCACCGGAGACGGCATGTCCATCGCCCTGCACTCTGCCGCCCTCGCCGCCGAAATGCATCTTGCCGGCGCCACCCCGGGCGACTACGAGCGCGCGCTGGTAGGCCAACTCAGCCGCGGCATGAAACTGGCCACCACCTTTTCCCGCGCCATCGTCCACCCATTCCCGCGCCACGCAGCCCCACTCGCCTTGTCGCTCTTCCCCCAAGCCATGTCCTGGA
>JANXQR010000766.1 GCA_025353435.1 Acidobacteriota bacterium
CCTCGCGCTGTCCCACCGCTTCAATAGTGTCGAAGAGCCCGGTCGCATACAGCTCTCGCAAACTCGCCGCCACATTCTCGCGTAGCAACGGAGAACCCTCCGCCTGGGGAAGATGCTCTCTGGTCGAGGTGAGCCGGTCCGCCGCCACGCCCTCAAACGCGATGTGCCACACCGTCAGTCCCTCCCATTTCGCAATAGGATTCGCCGTCCAATCAGTGGATGTCTGCTCAGTCGACGTCTGCCCATTCTGGGAACCAAAACAGGGAACCAAACTAGTTACGTAGAATAAAATCAGAAGACACGCCGGCAGTCTGCCGAAATCGCGCTCGCTCTCGCGTCCCGCAGACCTTGAACTCAAATTCTTCTCCCCATCCGCGTACGGATTATCGCGTACTCCTTAAACTGCATCAAACCTTCTATCAGCGCGGCTCCGGCTCGGTCCTTCCATCTGGCTGGCTCCAGCCAATTCAACCGCTGCCCCTTATACTAACGAGGAATGATGAGAGGCGCAGCACTCAGTGCATCAACGCTTGATTCGACGAGGAACGGAATGACACCTTTCACGATGTCCATGGGATCGCCGGATGACAGTCACCGGGGTTTGACCGCCACTGGAAGCTCAGCGGTCAACATCTCGCCTGCCAAAACCGCGAGTGCCGACGCCGATGCATTTCAAGATGATTCCGCCGCACCCGCCGCACCGCCGATACTTTCCGGCGCCGATGCTGATATTTTGACGCGCGCTCAGGCAGGGGATCACCATGCCTTCGCGCAGCTCTATGCACTCCACAAACGCCGCATTTACTCCCTTTGTCTCCGTATGGTCGGAAACATGGCTGAAGCTGAAGACCTCACCCAGGAAGCTTTCCTCCAACTCCACCGCAAAATTGGTACGTTCCGCGGCGACTCGGCTTTTTCCACATGGCTGCACCGCCTCGCCATCAACCTCGTCCTCATGCACCTGCGCAAAAAGAGACTTCCTGTCATCTCCCTTGACCAGGCAATGGAGCCAACACCCGATGATGGTCCCGGCCGCAGCTTCGGCGCTCCAGACCTCGCCCTCACCGGTTCCATGGATCGCCTCGCGCTCCAGCGTGCCATTGCCGACCTTCCGGCAGGCTATCGGTTAATATTTGTGCTCCACGATATCGAGGGATACGAGCACGGTCAGATAGCGGCCATGCTCGACTGTTCCATCGGTAACAGCAAATCGCAACTGCATAAGGCGCGCCTCAAACTCCGCGACGCCATGCGTACGTTTCCAAGGGGGGAGGCACGGCGATGACCACTACCCGCAATACCATGACCTGCGAAGAATTCCAGGCTCAGATGGCAGAACTAGTCGGCTCCGGTAAGGACATCTTCAACCACGCCCATGTTGAAATCTGTCCCCGCTGCCGCGCATTGCTACTTGAACTTGAAACCATTGCCGAGGCGGCTCGCCAGCTCTTTCCTGTCGAAGATCCGCCCGACACCTTGTGGGAAAAGCTACAGTCAGCCATCAAGCACGAGGGAAGTCACCCTCGAGGCTGATACCCGTCAGGCGTGTTTTGCCCGGCTTTTGCGTCAATGAAAGCCGCGCAGCCTCGCGCCCTTCCACAATGCGACCCCAATTTTCTGCGCCGCCCCGGCTAAACTTTCCTCAATGCAGTGCCGATACCCCGTTTTGGGGAAAACTAAGGCCTAGCAACGCCCAAATCTTAGGCGCATCCGTATGCTCGGTCGACATCGCCCGTGTGGAAAAATTGGACGTAACCGCAATCGGTGTGACCAACGTCACGGTACTCGCGTGTCTCGTCAATTTGGTCGGCATTTCCACCCCAGAGCGCGTAATTATAGATAAATGCAAGGCAGCAGGGCCCACACCAGGCCCAGCAGGGGGAGGGAAGATGGTCCGGCCAACACCCGCATGTCATTCAATCAGTGGACTCTTTCCGGTTTCCCCCTGGCAATCAATCACCTTTCCGAAACTTTTTGCTACACTGAGCATTCTAATGTAAGAGAAGTTGATACGAGGACACTCAATGGAAAACCAGATTCCGGCTCAGCCGCATTCCCCATCCCCCGCACCCAAGCCCGCTTCCGGCTTGCGGCGCGTTCCGGTGTTGCCCGTGCGCGATACCGTCTTGTTTCCTCATGCGGTTTTGCCATTGACCGTCGGACGCGAAAGCTCCATCCAGCTCATTGAATCCCTGGGAGACGAGCGCACCATCGCCGTCACCGCCCAACAGGATGCTCGCCTGGATTCCCCCACTCCCGCGGATATGCACCAGGTCGGCACCCTTGCCACCGTGCACAAAGTTGTCCGCATGCCCAATCAGAGCCGCTTCGTCTTCACTGAAGGTGTCGAGCGCGTTCGCCTCGTCCGCTTCGTTCAGACTGAGCCATTCATGATCGCGGAAGTCGAGCCCCTTGAATCCGAGGAGTCCGAGGCCACCTCCAACGTCGAAGCTTTGGTGCGCATCGTCATCGGTCAGTTTCAACAGATCGTCTCGGAATCCCCGACCCTCTCCGACGAACTTCGCACCATCGCCGCCAATATTGAAGAGCCGGGCCGTCTGGTCGATTTTGTCGCCTCGTCGCTACCGTTCCTCACCACCGAAGACAAGCAGACACTCCTCGAAACCCCCGGCATCGCTGCCCGTCTCGAAC
>JANXQR010000597.1 GCA_025353435.1 Acidobacteriota bacterium
AAGATGACAATATTGTAATTTAAGAATCCCCCAACGGCACAAGAACGGCATTTTTCATGTCGCTCAACGCTACCCGGCCACGGAACCGCCTGCGACCGCGCAGGCCGACCGCCGGCCACAAACCGCCAGCCTCAGAGAGCCAACGGGATCACGGCACCGCCCATGCACAGCGCACACAAAGGGTCGCGCCGCCTGCAATTGTCTGGCTTAAGTGGATTTCTTGCTTGTCTTTGGTCGCGGCTGGGCGTCACTATTCACCAGCCGGGATGTCCATATTAGGGCACCATCGGGACTAGGGAACGATCGGTTCGGTTCGACTCCAGTCAACATTAATGGAAGGAAGTCTGGTTAGCTCGCGGTGGGGTCTCAATTCCAGCAGTTCCTCCACCACATAACCGGCCGTCGTTCCATCGGAAAAGTTCACCAGGATCCCATCATCGGAGTCCTGTTCCACTGACAACACCACTACTTGGCCGCTCATACATCCACACTACTCCCATCCAAAAAGCAATCAGTTCAATAACGCACACACCCTTCGAGCTATTTCGGGAGGTCAATTAGACCGATGGTGCCATCACATCTGAGCCCTCGGAGTTTTGCCGATGTAATCACCGTCGGTCCCAGGCAACGTGACATCTGGATTTTCTATCGCCGTTTCCAGGGCTTGCTCACAACCACGCTGGCCACCTGCCAGAAAAACATCGCCGGCCCCTGAGTAGTGGCGCCTCAGGGGCCGTCAGGCGATTGCGGAAGGTATGGACCCAGTCGAGCTCTACTTCCCGGTTGGCGTCATAGTCTCAGGTGCTTCGCTCGCCATCCGCTGGTGAAGTTTCGCGAGTTCCTGACTATTGCCAGCCAGTGCATTGAATGTCGTCACAAAGTACTCACAATGATCGATCGTGCTCGCACGATTCTTGTCGGAAGATAGGAATGTGTTCGCCTTGTAAGCCGCGACCATCGATTCATGCTCCTTCGCCTGGGCCAGAAAATCGGCAGACTTCGCTTGGTAATAGGTCGCGATGCGATTGTGTTCCGCCGGTGTCTTTGCGCTCGCGATCAACGTGTTGAGTTGCTTCTTTGTCAGTTGCTCAGGCTTCGCCTGCGAAGCGGTCTGGGCAACAGCGGCAAACGTCATAACGAGGACGAGCGAGAGAATTGCGAATGTACGTTTCATGGAAATCTCCTTGGCGATTCATGGGTGAAAGGCAATGCGAACCTCATGGCCGGATATGGCCGTGGGCATCTTCAATTGCTGAATGCAGGGAGATTTTTAGATTCTGAAGACTTGGAAGAGCAGATACTTGGCGGGCCGCGCTGCCGACGCACTCTCAAAACTGCGAGCGGGCCTTGACGGTGCCAGCGCTGTCGGAAACTGCACAAGCACGACCAATGCTGCGGCTCTGTCGGTTTTCGACTTCTCTGTGATGAGAACCTGTGTGGCCGGCCGGACAGTTGCCATCTGGCAACCACCCTGGCTGCAGTCGGCGGTGATTGACACCCCGGTCGCGGCCCCGTGGCAATCGCCGACGGTCTGATGGCTTGATGCGACAGGTGCCGAGGTGCAGCACAGGGCAGAGTGATCGCCCGTGCGCAGCCAGGTAGAGCATGGGACTTCTGCCATCGCCGATTGACCGGCTAACAGCAATGCCACCATCAAGGCTACGAGTTGTGTGATCCGTCTCATTTGCACTCTGCCGAGTATGGTCGCGCGCGGTTCGGCAATCTGTGATGGTAATCACATGGCCATAGGTGATGCGGCGCGCAGTTTACCCCGTTCCCGCATGGGGTGGTCAACTGGGCACGTGACGGCTCAGAAATGCCAATTGATCGACGATGACACGGTTACAGCTTGCTGAAAAATTCCTCGAGAAATGCAAAACGCGTCAGGGCGCGACTTTTACAGCTTGCTGAAAAACTCCGAAGCGCCTTGCCCGGTAACAGGGCATGACTTCGCAGCTTGCTGAAAAACTCATCCGGGCGGTAGGCCGGGGATTCATCCCCGGTGTAAAAAGCGCACAATCAAAGAGGGCTTCGGCCCCTGAGGTATGCCTTTAGGGCTTTTCGCTCCAAACAATGCCTTTTTTCAGCAGGCTCTTTAGTCGTGCCCTAAACGCCGCAAGATGATCGCGGGCTTTGGTCCCTGAGGGAAAGCGCCGGTAGCTTGTCCAGAGATTCTCTAAGGCTTCGGACGAATCCTCGAAGATTCCGGACGGAGCCGGACTTTCGGAGGGAGCCGGGGGTTTCAACCGCCGGAAAAGATGCACGATTGCTCAGCCTTCAGGCCCGGGCAATTGTCA
Source organism: Acidobacteriota bacterium (assembly GCA_025353435.1). Classification (GTDB taxonomy): domain Bacteria; phylum Acidobacteriota; class Terriglobia; order Terriglobales; family Acidobacteriaceae; genus Telmatobacter. The sequence continues at coordinate 2,298 of JANXQR010000597.1, forward strand.
TCGCCTCCATCAGAAACCAAGTCAAACGGAAGAACGAAGCACCAATGCCGCGCTATCACTTACAACCAATGAAATGGATTGTTCCTATGGTCTTTGATGACGGGAAGAGCCGACGCCTGCACGGCTCCTCGCTCCGGCGATCGAAGAGAGAATCCGCCGCAGTCACAACCAACCGCATAACAAATGTGGAATTCGTTGTTCAGGGAGTGCGCGGTGGTGGGGTGTCCACATGCGCATGAAAGGCTTGGGAACCATTCGCGAAATTGGACAAAGCTCATTACTCATTGGAACATGGAAACAGATTCTTACTAATACGCCTTTTGTGCGAGTGCGTGCTTGCTAGCAGGCTGTCGAAGGAAAAATCAATCGTCCGGCGCACTTAATCAAGGACGCGCCATCTCGTTGAGATTTGGGCTATCAGCGGCCATTCATGGGCGAGCCGTCCCCCTGCGACGAAGACGCGCTTCGCTGAGATTTGGAGCATGAGATTCCCATCTCTGCGATTGAATCTCGGCGGGGTCGGCAACGTTTCACCCCTTGCGGCGCAGGAGTCGGCACGATCGGACGCCACTGCGGGGCCGAATAGGTTCGGCGCCCTGTGCATCCGGGCCGCAGAGTAAAAGGCTGCTCCACGCGGGGCCACCTATCGTCGATCCTGTATCCAAAAACCCGGCATCGGCGGATTGTCCCAATGCCTGCAAAGCCCGGCGGCGATGCTCTTCGGAGTACCACACCGGCGCGTATTCCTCCAATAGTTCGAACAATTCATTGAGCGGGGATCTGGTTTGCATGGAATGGGTCCTTTGCTATTTGGTCAAGGAGGAATGTTTCAGGTAGTGCAGACTCGGCAATTCGGTCCCAATTCAGATCGCGTTCTGATTGCAGTGACTTAGCAGCGGTGGACGCAATCTCGTAATTCGAAGTTTACAATCCCAGCGGATTCTGGAATTGTCCTGGGGCAAACAGCCGAAATCGCCCGTCGGGTCCCGCTCGTCGAAACCTTGACTTGCGCCACTCGGACTCGCCCGGTCCAGGGACAACCGCGCCCCCTGAACGCAGGACCCTGAACGCACAACCACACCTCCGATACGGATATCTCCATCCACTCATCGATTACTTGCGAAAGTCACTTTCTTTTATACGATCCCAGACCAACCCAAACCGTGATACCGTTATCATCTGAAATCAAATGGATACCGCTCCTTCCGCCAAAATTCACCCGGTAAAACCGGGGAATCGGAAAAGGCGAAGTAATCAGACTTGGCAGTTCTTTTTCGTGGCAAATGGGGAGAGGCAGACCGAACTTGAAGCCTTCAAATCTTGAGTATGTACTGACCTTTGACGTGGGCGGAAGCCACGTCAGCGCCGGCCTCTGCAGCCTGCCGCAACTCGAG
>JANXQR010000622.1 GCA_025353435.1 Acidobacteriota bacterium
CTTCATTGCATTCTTTGCAGGCCGGGAACTCGAATTCTTCCGGCATGAATCCATCCGGGAAACATGCACGCGGCGGAACGTGGTCCACCGTGGTTGCTCGTCGTGTGCCGCTGCAGAAATAGCAATATGATTGCTCGCTAGGAATCGCTGAACCCTGGATGCGTTACGGACCGTCTCTGACATTGTCTCCTCGTAGCTTGGTTCAGCGTGGTCGACTTTAGTGGAACCTTGGCTGTCAAACAGCCCAACATGCTTGTTCGTAATTGCATTTTCGCTCACCGACCGCGCTCGCATCTTCTCCACAGGTAGGATCCGCAGCAGATGCACCGGAGCCGGACCAGAACGACCTCGTAATGATGACAGACGCGATCTATCTGGCGTGCTTTTGCGAGGAAGATACTCGCAACCCAAGAACATTAAGAGTCCGCGGTTCCATTTCAGCCGGGTTTCTAATGGGTTGTGCGCGATGGAATTGGAATCAATAGCGCATAAATGGTGTTCCCGATTCGCTTGGCGGAGACTCTCAGTTCCTGGTCTTGCAGGCGAGTGCCATCACTCGACGTCCACCAATCGAGGTTTTCATTGGCGGTTCCTTCCGAAAGAGATTCAGCAAAGACCCGATGAATCACCGACGATTCTGGAACGCGGAAGTTCCGATGGAGGCGAAGACCGCTCTCGCGGGCGGCATCATTTACGAGAACATGAGCGGCTCGTAGCGCGCACGAAGCAGCATATTGTCCCGGATGGGACGATTGTTTACCAGCCCACCTAGCTTCGACCAAGACGCAGGAAGTGGGCCATACCTTTACAAGGCCAATCAGCGCGGATTGGTAGCTCCCCTCCGGGCAAAGTGCCGCACGAGCGCTGTCGATCGTTGTGAATGTAAGCCCTCCTTTGGCGTATGGAAGCACCATCGGAGCGTAGTATGCGAACTCGCCCGCAATTACGTCGACCATCGATTCTTCAGGGCTCTTGAGCTCATGCAATGCATGTGTGCGCTTGAACGAAAGCCTGCGCTGATCCGTCAAGATGAGCAAATGCCCCAACTCATGCCACTTGGTGAAATAGACTTTGTGGACCTTGTTTCCGCGGCAGTCAATCAGCGAGATGTATGGGAGATCGAATTTTCCTGGCCGGCAGAGCTTAAAGGTCACTCCGAACACATCTTCTGTGAGCTCACTATGAAACAGTGCTGCGCAGGGTTCCCCGCGATCAGCGTACTCTCTTGTCAGTTGGGTAAGGTCGTCATCGCAGTGGATTTCCCGGAATGTTGTTCCCAATTTCTGCGCAGCAAGATCGAGAAGACCGCTGAGGGTTGAGCAGTGAGCGAACTCCCTTAGGAAGCGCTTGATCTGCCGGTGACAGTGATCCTTGATTGCGGAAACCGGGTCGGTGGTGATCTTCAAACCAAGATCGGTCGCCAGCGTGTGGATCGTCGGGTTTTTGTAAAGTTTTGTGGTCATGGTCTAGCCAAAGACATTCTTTATGGCCCGGTGCAACGCTATCCAGTCATCTACCTCGAATCTCTTGATCTCTTTGTTGCTGCGCCGGGCAATGACCGATTTGTGAGCCTCCAGCAACTCAACCGTCTGGGCGTATGTCAGGCTCAGTTTGACGGCCGCATCGGCCAA
>JANXQR010000628.1 GCA_025353435.1 Acidobacteriota bacterium
GCTTCAGGGAAGCGGGCTCCCAGAGGTTGGGTGCCGGCGCTTCGGGCTCAGGCGGAGCAACAAACTCCGCTTCAACCGGGGCCTCCGCAGGCGCGTCGGGGACCACAGCGGGAGAATTGAGGATCGATTCGAGATCGGCAAGGGTGGCTCGCTCGGCGGGGTCCACACGAAGGCATCGGCGCGCGATTTCCCCGAACGGCTCGGGCATGGAATCAGGGACATCGGGATCGCCGCCAGTGGAGGGGTTCCAGGTGGGCGGGTGCTGGGTGAGCGCTTCGACAACCGTGACACCGAGCGACCATACATCGGAAACCGGCGAAAGGACGCCGTGGGCGGTCTCGGGCGCGTCGTAAATCTGCAGCCCGGCATGTAGCTTCCGCACGTGGCCGACCTGCTGAAGATTGTCGGATGAGAGCTTGAGCAGATCGCCTATGACAAGGATGTGGTCGGGATTCAGGTGCCCGTGGACGAGACCCCGGGAGTGAAGATAGTCGAGAACATTGAGGAGCGGGGGAAGCAGTTCGGCAACTTCAGTGGTGCTGAGCGCGCGAATGGGAAGGATGTCGGAAAGGGATTCCTCGGGCAGCTCCATGACGACGAAGTTGATCTCGCGTTCGTCAATGGCATCGTGGCCAGTCTCGAAGATGTGCAGCAGGTGGGGATGGGATAAACCTTCGGCCTGCACCCAGCAGTTGAACTGATCTTGCGCGTCTGGAGAGTCAGCGGGAACAATGCGAATGGCGACCTTCTGCGCCACCAGACCGGGCAATTCGGTGCGAAACACCTCCCCGGATTCGGCGGAGCCGAGCCATTCGAAGAGGGGAAACCGTTTGTCAATCAGGCGACCGACCCACTCGCCCGGAGAAGCATGATTGCTCATTGCCACGTACCGATTCCAAACAAGAAATTGCTTCCAGCGGGCTCTCTGACCGGCGCCCACGGCGCACCGCGCTACCCATCTCCCGCTTTGTTGAATGATGCGAATTGTACATGGTTGAGCATTGCTCTGCGAGCAAACATCTGTTGTCTATCTAGTAGCATCCAGACATGGTAGGTGGCGCTTCCTGGACGTGGTGGATTGGGTTTCATGTGGCGGTGATTGTGCTGCTGGCCCTGGATGCGGCGCTGCCAGGACACGGCAAGGACCCGCGGCGGGCGCAGAGGTTTGCCTGGATATGGACGGTTTTTCTTGCCCTGGCCGCCGCGGCATTCGCGGGTTGGATCGCGCTAAAACAGGGGCACGTGCCGGCGCTCCAGTTTGTGGCGGGGTACGCCATTGAGACGTCGCTCAGCGTGGACAATCTGTTCGTTTTCCTGGTGATTTTTCAAGGGTTCCGGATCAGCGCGCAGCGCCAGCACCGGGCGCTGCTGTGGGGCGTGGCGGGGGCCGTGGTGTTGCGCGCTCTATTCATTGCGCTGGGCGTGACTCTGCTTGATCGCTTTGGGTGGATCACTTACATTTTCGGGCTGTTCCTGCTGTACGCGGCGTGGCGGCTGGTGCGCGGCGGCTCGGCAAAGGCGGCGATTCCGGAGTGGATCCGGCGGTTGCAGCCGGCCAAGGGGTCGCTGCTGCCGGTGATTGTGGCGGTGGAGGTGACCGATCTGCTGTTCGCGGTGGATTCGATTCCGGCGGTGCTGGCCATATCCCACGATCCGTTTGTGGTGTACACGTCGAACATTGCGGCGATTCTGGGATTGCGGTCGCTGTATTTTGTTCTGGCGGGGCTGCTGGACCGGCTGCGGTATTTGCATTACGGGCTGGGCGCGCTGCTGGCGTTTATCGCATTGAAGATGCTGGCGGCAAAATGGCTGGAGGTGCCAATCACGCTGTCGCTGGCGATTATTGGAGCCATTCTGGCGGTATGCGCGGTGGTGTCGGTGCTGGCGCCGGGAAGTGAGCGCCACGGACAGAAAGCGGCTGATTGAACTATGGATGGCCGCGAAGCATTCATCAATAATCGAGGACGGGTGGGGACGGGGGGGAAAGGGCGTTGCTATCCCAGGTCTCAAAAACGAGACCTGGGGCACCCACTTGTCGTGCTGGGGAAAGCGAAATTCAGCCCTACAGTTCCGGCGTTGGTTGTATGAGAGGGAAGCTGGTCATGTGATCGGGCTCGCAAGGCACACGAATCCCGATTGACGCTCAATGTGATTTCGACGGTTATTTCAGTAGATAAAAAGAATCAAGCCGCGTTATGGACGGCATTGGCCGCGACCCTGAGGCGAATGACTGCATCTGCCTGTGGCCCCTTCTGCCCCTGAACGATGTCGAATTCCACTTCGTCGCCTTCTTTCAGGGTTTTATAGCCGTCGAGTTGGATCGAAGAGTAATGCACGAAGACATCGGGCCCGTCTTCACGTCCGATGAATCCGTAGCCCTTAGCGTTATTGAACCACTTGACTTTACCTTTGAACTGAGCCACAGGCTCCCGCCTTCCTTGCATTGCGAGAAATACACGGCGGCCGAGCATGATTCGGGAGTTCGACTGCCGCTGATTTGTAAGACGGCAGAAACATGGAAGTGGTTGTAGGAGGAAACCGGATGCATGTTCAAAAAGTGGGACGGAACGGGGAGACGGTGCGGGGATGAGCAGAGCAGAAGAACGCTGGGCGGGGAAATTTTCGGATGAATTTACTTCGAAATGCGAAGGAGCGGGATACCCCACAAGGACTGGAGGGAGGCTGACCGGTCAAGGGAAATCCTGGGGATTGCAGAAAAGGGGAAGGACCGAATGGCAACCGACTTTGAAGCGAGAATCTAACGAGGGAAAAGCTGGCGTCGATACACTCAGCACTTTCCAAAACGCAATCGGCTCCGTGTCAATTGGCGCTTTGGAGTTTCGGAAACCGAGGGTTACTTCCGTATAGGCGGTAATTCGAGAGTGTCACCAAACTTGGTGTGCTATTGGAGATGGTGCTTTGAATGCTTGAATCCACAGGCCGCTTTCGAACGCGTGTCGAGTGGTACACTCTGGTCCTTTGAAGGGACAACCGTAATGAAAGCCACGCTCCGCCTTTTCCCTTTGTTGCTTCTTGCCTGCTCTGTCACGACGGTACTCGCCGATGCCGGTGTATTCACCGGAAATGGTCAAACCCTTCATCAAATTACTTCGAAGGCGATCCAACTGGTCAGCATTGACGTAACAATAGCGCTGGGGCGCGGGCCTAATCTCTACGACGGCGGCGTGGCAGGCATGGACCGGGCGCGGTATCGGTGCAAGTTCGTTCTGCGTAGCAAATCAGATCAAGCTGAAGATGTCGAGATTGGATTTCCTGTCGATTCCGAATTCGCCAGGGACAGCAGTTCGGTCTCATCTACCGATTCAGAAAACTGGGTCTTGGAATACGGCTTCATCGCGCGCGACGAGAGCGAAACCTATCAGGTGGAATATGTGCATCGCAAGCCGAGGGATGGCCCGGGTGAGTTCGCGTCTCTGTTTACGTGGAGGATGCGTTTCCGTCCGCGAGAAATGAAGACGTTGACCGTCTCATACGAAATGCCGATCTCAATGGGCTTGATCACGACCGAAAAAGAGGAGCAACATTCTCCCAATCCGAATGCTCACGGCCCCGCATCCAGCGTGTTCCACATTGAGACACTGGATTTAGGAGTTTTGGAGCAGGCCGGTTATATCACCTCCACCGGATCATCTTGGGCAGGAAATGTGGAATCGGCCACTTTTACCGTTTACACCGACTCGTTTGAGACGTATCTGAACTATCGGGGAGTGTTTGAGGCACCCTCTACCAAAAGTGCTCCCGACAGCACGGAGGAACACGAGAATCCGTTTCCCATTCAACATCCGTGGTGGTTCAGAACGGTCTCCCCCGACGGCTGGAAACCAGTGAAAGGGGGCATTCAGTGGAAGTACGAGAACTACAAACCAAAAGATTCGCTCGTCCTTCGCTATTACATGACGGAGTTCCCTCAGGCGCCTGCAGACGTTGACACGTTTGTGAGCCGGATATTGAAGCGCCTCACAAAAGACGAATTGGAAGTTACCGCGCTTGCTAAGGCCAAAGAGGTCCTCCTGGCCACTTATGGAAAAGAACCAACCGATCCAGATGCGCTTAGTTATGTCGAGCGACAGCTCTGGTACACGTCGCGCAAGGATTTCTCGATGAAGAGTCTGAGCTCGGTGCAAAAAGCGATTGTCGATGCGCTCGATGCGAGAATCGCCCAAGCTGGAAAGGGCAAAAAAGCCAATTAGCCTGTGCCGCAGTTGCGGGCCTTGGCGTTCTGAAAGGGCGGCCAACACGTTCTTTGACGGGGTCGCGGGAGTATGGTGCCGACTCTTCCCTTTACCCAATCTTCGCCCTCGGAACTGGCAGGCCATGGGTTGGGGAAGAGTTGGCGATGATTCAACAATACGGTCAATTGGAGAGAACAAATCGCGCCAAGCGTCTCGGCGTCACCTTGGAGATGGTACTGTTTGGCTGCTGCGATTGAAGGGATTCCACGCATGCTCGCGCTGGAGTCGGATCGCCCCGTAAGTACAAATCAGCGCACAAACACTCAGCAAAATTATCCGCCTGAGCATTGTCATTGGAACTGCCTCGTCCCGTTCCTCGTCCGTCTCAAGAAATTCACTGTTGCTCCAAGAGAATTTCTTGGCACGTAGGACGCTGATCACACCGATAATGCCCCCGATAAAGAATACCCAATCACCTGAAATCGGCAGATCGCCCACGCGAGTTTCCTCATACACCCGTTGAATCATTCTAGAGGCATTTCGGTAGTCCGCACAGGTTTCGAGCGGATGGTGGGCAACTGGGAAGTTTCAAGTGAGCCGAAGTGCCGAATCACGGAATCAGGTCTGGGGTACAAGAGTCCCGCTGTGATTCTTCGCTACTGGCCAACGCTTCCCGCCACACTTTTATCCACACACTCAAATGTGTGAGAGAATACACGCGGAGGCGTCCCAATGGGAACAAACCTTGCCATCGACGACAATCTCATCGAGGAGGCCCGCCGCATTGGCGGCCACTCCACCAAGAAACAGGCGGTAACGGTCGCCCTTCAGGAGTATGTGGACCGCCGCAAGCAGATGGGCATTATCGACCTGTTCGGGACCATCGACTTTGATCCCGCGTACAGCTCACGCGAGGACCGCGACGGCGACCGGATCGAGTTCGACCGATGAAGGTGCTGGTCGATACTTCGGTCTGGTCGTTGGCACTGCGACGAAAGGGTGGCCCGGCCAAGCTGAACGATGAAGAGAAGCGCCTGGTCGCACTGCTCGTTGAGGCCATCCGTGATGGCCGGGTTCTGGTGGCGGGCCCCGTTCGCCAGGAGGTTCTTTCCGGCATTGTCACGCCAGAACAATTCGCAGAGGTGAAAGCCAGACTCGATCCGTTTCCCGATCAGCCCATTGCATCCGAGGACTATGTGGAGGCTGCCCGGCTCTACAACCTCTGCCGCCGGCGTGGCGTTGTGTGCGGCGCCGTGGA
>JANXQR010000648.1 GCA_025353435.1 Acidobacteriota bacterium
AGAGGCCGACGCCGCCACCCGCCATCGCAATCACGACCCCTTCCGTCAGCAGTTGGCGCACTACGCGTCCCCTGCTCGCCCCGAGCGACATACGAATGGCGAGTTCCTTTTGCCGGCTGACCGCGCGCGTCAGCAGCAGACCTGCCACGTTCGCGCAGGCAATCAGCAGCACAAAGCCCACCACCGTCATGATCACGGAAAGGGCCGTGCCAATGCCGAAGTTGTGAATCAGGAAGTTGGGGAGGGGCCTGATTGAAGCCCCCCAGCGGCCCTCAATGTTCGGAAAGTCGTGCTGAGCCTGTTGAGCGAGCGCGTTGATCTGCACGCGCGACTGCGCGAGCGCAACGCCAGGTGCGAGCCTCGCGAACAGGTAGAGATCGCGAGCCTTGCGCCCGGCCGGCGCACTGTCTGCTGCGGTCAGAGTAAGCGGCGCCCATAGTTCGGGCGTGAATCCAAGCAGGCGGAAATCGGCAGGCATGACGCCGGCCACTACGTATTCCTCCCGATTGAAGTGCACCGTCTGGCCCACAATTGAGGGATTCGCACCGAATCGGCGCTCCCACAAGCCGTGGCTCAGAATCAGCACATGATCGTGTCCCGCCTGATCCTCACCCGCCAGAAACGCTCGGCCCAGTTGCGGAGAAACTGCGAAGACTGAGAAGTAGTTTGCGGAAACAGCAGCGAAGGTAATCGCTTCTGCCTGCTGCCCTGTGCCCGACAAGCTTCCCTTGCGATATTCGTCCGCTGCGCTCATCTCGGAGAAGATGCGCGTGTCGCTTTTCCACGCCAGATAGTTGGTAACAGAAACCGCGTTGGTGTCGGCCTGAAACGTGCCGTCCGGATTCACGGAGGAGGCTACCACCAGGCTTTGCGGATCGCGCCCCGGAAGATGGGGCAGCAGAAACGCACTCACTACGCTGAACATGGTGGCATTCACAGCAATGCCAAGCGCAAGAGTGAGCACGGCGGTCAAAGTAAAACCAGGAGACTTGATAAGTTGGCGCACCCCAAATCGAACGTCGGCCAGCAAGCTCTCCAAGGTGGGCCACTGCCACACTTCGCGACTGCGCTGTTCCATCAGGCCTACGTTGCCAAACTCGCGCCGCGCGGTCTGCTGAGCCTGCTTGGGAGGCATGCCCCCCTCGATCAATTCATCGGCGCGCTCAGCGATATGTTCCTGGATGGATACGGAAACATCGTCATAGCGGCGCCGGCGGGAAAACAACTGCGATAACCAGGACATCGGGGAACCTCTTTCTAACTTTTCGGACCGGGGTCTAGGCCTGAGCCACAGCCAGGACGCGCGTGATCCCCGCAAACATCTTTTCGAAGCTCGACACATCCTGTTCCAACTGGCGAACGCCCGCCGCCGTCAGTCGATAAATGCGCGTTGGACGGCCCTTCGCGGAGATCCCCTCTTCCGACTCCAGCAGCCCCTCTTTCAAGAGCCGTTGCAGAGCCGGATAAAGTGAGCCTTCCTCAATCTGCAGCAGGTCGTCCGAAGCCTGCTTGATGTGTTTCACCAATGCGTACCCGTGCATAGGCTTCACCCGGAGCGTGTGCAGAATCATCAGGTCCAATGCACCCGAGAAGAGGTCGCGGCGTTCAGGATCTTTTGCCATAACCAGAAAGCTACATTGCGGATACCTATTTTGTAAATAGTATTGTGACGAAAAGGGAAAGCACCCAGCTTGCTACAGGGCGCCAGGAGTGCGCCTCGGGACAGCCCACAAATGGCTGGGCCGTAAAATGAAAACATGCCCTTTGAAAGTGTCATGAAAATCGCCGAGGCAGACTTCCCTACCCGCTGGGGACCATTCAGGATTCTCGGCTTCGAGGGCCTGCTGCCCCCGCCAAGGCCATGCTGCGAAAACAGCGAGCAGGCCGGCAAACGAGTTGAGGGCCTGGTGGCCCTGGTCATGGGCGACATCTACTCCGCGCCGCCGGTGGTCCGCATCCACTCCCAGTGCCTTACCGGAGACGTATTCGGATCATTGCGCTGCGACTGCCGCCTGCAGCTTGAATTGGCGCTGGGCCGCATCGCTGCCGAGGGCGCGGGAATCCTGCTCTACGAACAGCAGGAAGGCCGTGGCATTGGCCTGATGGCCAAGCTGAAGGCCTACGAGCTTCAAGATCAGGGAATGGACACAGTCGAAGCCAACGTGGAGTTGGGATACGCGCCCGATTGCCGTGCCTACGAGCTTCCGGCGGAGGTTCTCAAGCTTCTCGGAGTAAAAGCCGTCCGCCTCATCACCAACAATCCTGACAAGGTCGCGGCCCTTCAGTCGGCGGGCATTGGGGTCACGGAGCGCGTCTCGGCCGAGGTGGAGTCGCAGGACTCTTTTGAACGCTACGTCCGCACCAAGCAGGAGAAGATGGGGCATATCTTCGACGGCGTCGGCGAAGTCGACATCCGGGGCTGAGACATTCGGCGCTCAGCTGCAGAGAGCCTTCAACACCTTGGCCGTGGTGACCACCTGGCCGGTGTGGCGCTGGGTGTGATCGGCCACATGAATCAGCGCGCCTCCGACGCTGGTAGGCAACTGCTTGCGGCCCACTCCGCGAAACTCTTCAAAATCGGCCCCGGCCAGTTGGCGAATCCTGGTAGCAGCATAGGCGAATGAACGCCCAACCTCGCCCAGCAATTCGAAAAGAGAGTCAGTCCCGGTTTGTTCCGCTTTGAGGGCGACCAGCTGCTCTGATGTGAGCTGCCCTCCCTCCGCGTAGGTGAGGATGCGGTCGACCGAGCGGGCGATGTGGCGGAGATGAAACGCAACCGACGGCAGGCCGAGCGGTTGGGCGTGCACCTCGGAGTCGGTCAGGCCTTCAGTCCATTTGGCAATGTCTTCGGCGGCCAATTCGAGCGCGTGCAGGACGGCTCGTCCGGCGGCGGCAACGTCAGTATGCGTACCCCGCAGCCAAGGCTCGATGTAAGGGGAGGGTACTGGGGATGTGCTCATGGGGATGGTCCTCGCAAAGGGGTTGGGTTGGCGATGCAAACGAAGCTGCATCGGCGACGACTGCTCGCTTGGCTATTCTCGCCTAACCACCTCTGGCATTGCTCCCCTGAAGGATTTGATCGCTTGAACTGGTTTCGAAGCTGGACCACCTGGAGTACCTGTAAGCGGGCTGTCGATTTACTTCAAGTAGAAGCAGGACTCGGCTGATCTGTAAGTCTGGAGTGTCGATGCGGGCGCGACGTTGCCGTTGGCGGTGGCACTGAAAACGTAGATCGACTCCCCGCTCTGCAGCGACTGGATGTCCGGAGTGAATGGGGGTTGAGTCAAGTTGCAATCACGATCTGGTCAGGGTTTCCTGACAGAGGGATCGGGGTGAGGTTGACGTGCTCTGTGCATAGCTGTGGTTCAGTCTTGCGATAGGAGCGGCTTCGGAGCCCGGTCAATGCAGGCAGGCACTGCTTAAGTGGGATGGCATGCTCCTTTGGGGGGTTGACGCCGCAGGTGATGGCACGCCGGGGGCTGCTGGCGCGTGATAGAAGTAAGGTAAGGTTCAAGCTGAATTGGCCACGCGAAACGATTTGCCCGATACCGAGAAAGTATTGATTGTGGAAGACGAACCCCACGCGCTGATGGGGCTTGCGGAGCTTATTTCCGGTTGGGGGTACAAGACGGAAACAGCGCGCGACGGGATTGAAGGCTGGGAGAAGATTCTGGCGTGGAACCCGGCGATTGTGGTGACGGATCTGAAGATGCCGCGACTGGATGGTCTTGGGCTACTGCGTCGGCTGGCGGAACAGGCTCCCAACTTCAAGTCGAGCATTGCGGTGGTGCTTCTGACGGCGCAGGGCACGATCCAGGTGGCCGTGGATGCGATGAAGCTGGGCGCATACGACTTCCTGCTGAAGCCGGTTGATTCGACGCGGCTGCGCAATATTCTGGCTAACGCCACGCGGCAACGGCAGACCGAGATTGAGCTTGAGGTAGCCCGCCGGCGATTGCGCGATACCGGCGTTCTTGGATCGATGGTGGGCAGTTCGAAGGCCATGAGAGAGATTTTTGGGCTGATCGAGCAGATTGCGCCGTCGAATGTTTCCGTATTGATCACAGGCGAGAGCGGCACCGGTAAAGAACTGGTGGCGCGCACGCTGCACGACCTGAGCCCGCGCAAGCCGCGGCCGTTTGTGCCGGTAAACTGCGCGGCCATTCCGGAGACGCTGATTGAGAGCGAGATTTTTGGACACGAGAAGGGGTCGTTCACCGGAGCGGTAGAGCGGCGCGTGGGGTGCTTTGAACTGGCGGCGGGCGGTACGCTGCTGCTGGACGAACTGGCGGAGATGCCGATTGGTACCCAGGCCAAGCTGCTGCGCGTTCTTGAAGAGCGCAAGCTGCGGCGGCTGGGCGCGCGGAATGAAATTGATGTGGATGTGCGGGTGCTGGCGGCGACCAATCGCAACCCCGAAGATGCGATTGCGCAGAGCCAACTGCGCTCCGATCTTTACTATCGGCTCAACGTGTTTCACATCCAAATGCCTCCGCTGCGCACGCATTTAGAAGACCTGCCCGCAATGGTGGAAGCAATGCTGACGGAGATGAATGCCAAGCACAATCGCACTGTTTCGGGCGTGGCGCCTTCGTTTCTGGATCGGGTGATGGCGTACAACTGGCCGGGAAATGCGCGCGAGCTGCGCAATACGGTTGAGCGAGCAGTGATTCTGTGCCAGGATGGGATGCCGCTCGACGCCGGGCATTTGATGGCGGGATTTGGCAAGTCGCAAAGCGCTTCTGCCCCGGTGTCCGATGACAGCGGCATTGTGCCGGTACGGGTGGGCAACACGGTGGACGAAGCGGAGCGAATGCTGATTGTTCGTACCCTGGAAGCTACTGGCCAAAACAAGACTCGGGCCGCGGAAATACTTGGCGTGAGCCTGAAGACGCTTCACAATAAGCTGAAGGAATATAACCAGAATCGCGAACCTGGGGCGGCGTAAGTTTTTAAAGGTCTGCTTTAACTATTCTCTCTATGCGCCTGAAGACGAAACTCGTACTGGCCATCACAGCCCTCGTGCTTTTAATTTCGGGGCTGCTGTCGATGGTGTTTGTGGGGCAGTTGCTGCATTCGTCTGTGGAGCAGACATTCCAGACCAACCGCATAGTGGCCGAGCAGGTGCGCATGGCGCTGCAGGATGCTCTGGAGACGGGGTTGAAGGATCGCAGCGTGGATCCCGCACACCCAGAGCAGCTGCGCACGCTGGCAGCGGAGGCCATTCGGAACAGCCACTCGCTGAATGCGGAGCTGGAGTCAGTGAACCGGTATTCGCTGACGGTTTTCGACGTGAACATTACGGACAACGTTTCCCACGTGATTTTGAGCACCATCCCTGATAACCAGGACAAGCTCTTGCCGTGGCGGCCCGACTACCAGGAGTTGCGCAACGCAAACCCAATCCGGCTGACGAAGGAAGTGTATGGCAAGCCCCGCGTCTACGACGTGATGGTGAAGCTGGAACGCAACAGCGAGCTTTTCGCGACGGTGCACGTTGGGGTGCGCACTACGCTGCTGCGCGCGCAGTACCAGCCCTGGCTGGGCGAGGCGATCACGCTGATGGGCTTTGCGCTGGGAACGGCGCTGATAGTAGCGCTGCTGCTGAGCAATTTGGCGCTGCAGCCGCTGGAAGAGATCAGCATGCAGCTGGACTACTGGAGCCCTGGGAGCGGCGATGCGAACGAGCCGGAGGAGGAGGAGCCGAGGCAGGACCTGGGCGTGCGCGTGTCGCACCAGATCGAACGGATTGGGCAGCGCATGCGCAACGTGGAGGAGGTGTTCTCCGCGTTGAAGACGAATCTCGATCAGATTCTTGGGAACCTGCAGGACGGCATTTTGCTGTTCACGGAGGACGGCCGGGCAGTGCTGGTGTCGGATGCGGCGCGGCGTTTTCTGCAAGTGGAACGGGGCGATTTGCTGGGCTTGCATGCGACGGACATCTTCGACCGCAGTACGCTGCTGGGGACCACGCTGCGGGAGGCATTTGAAGCGCGGGTGGCGCTGATGAACGAAGAGGTGCGGACCGAGAACGGGCGGCGCATTTCGGCCTCGGTCGATTTTATTCACGACGACATGACAAGCCAGGGCCTGGGGTCGCTGGTAACTCTGCGCGATCTGGAGTCGGTGGAGGCGATCGAATCGGAGCTGGAACTGTCGCGGCGAATTTCCGCCATCGGTCGGCTGACTTCGGGCGTCGCGCACGAGGTAAAGAATCCCATCAACGCGATTGTGGTGCATCTGGAACTATTGAGAACCAAGCTGGATAGTACGAGCCCGAACGCGATGCGCCATCTTGACGTGATCGACATGGAGATTCGCCGGTTGGACCGGGTGGTTCAGACGCTGGTGGATTTCTCGCGGCCGGTAGAATTGCAGCTGCGGGAGCAGGACCTGCGCGATGTAATTGGCGATGTAATTTCGCTGGCCACGGAGGAACTTTCAACGCGTAATGTTACGCTTACGAGTGTTCTGCCGGTCAGGCCGGTGATTGTAAATGTGGATGCCGATCTGGTGAAGCAGGCGGCGCTGAACGTGATCCAGAACGGGGCCCAGGCGATGCCGGAGGGGGGTCGGCTGGAGGTGGTGCTGGAGGCCGACCGCAAGTTTGCCACACTGCGGATTCTGGACGAGGGCACGGGAATCCCCGACGAGATTCGGGAGAAGATTTTCGATTTGTATTTCACCACGAAGAGCGAGGGCAGCGGGATTGGGCTGGCGATGACTTATCGCATCCTGCAGTTGCACCACGGCAGTGTGGAAGTACAATCAAGAATAGGAATCGGGACAGAGTTCAGGCTGCGAATGCCTCTTTCCAATGCGGAGGGGGGACGGCGCTATTTGCAGCCGGTAATCTTGCAAGCCGAAAAGGGGCCAGGGGAATGAAAGCAAACATCAGAAGCATCGTACTCATATTGCCTCTGCTGCTGAGTTCCTGTTTTCACAAGACCAGCCAGGCGGTGAACCAGCCTGCGTTGGCTCCTCCCATTGACGATGCGCCGCTTCCCAAGCCCGACAACGCGCCCGCAAATCTGCCCCCCCCGGTGATCTCTCTTCCGGAACACAAGGATCCGACGGCGCCTCCGCCGACTCCCAAGCCGGAAACTCCAACTCAGGCTCCCAAGCATAAGAAGCCTTCCAACAAGGCAACTCCCAATCCCGCTGCGCAAACCACGGAGCAGGCCTCAAATGCCAGCCCGGGAGTGCCGGCAGCTGGCAATCTGAGCCCCGGCGGGAATGCCGATTTGAAGGATCAGACGCAGAGCGTGATTGCGGAGACGGAGCGCAGCCTGAACGGAATCAATCGCACACTAAACGATCAGGAAACCAAGACTTCGTTGCAGATTCGCGAGTTTCTGAAGCAGGCCCGCGCGGCTTTGAATTCCAACGACGTGGATGGGGCACATACGCTGGCACTTAAAGCAAAGGCCTTGATGACCGAGTTACTCCAGTAGCGTCAAAGAGCAGCAAGTAGAAAACGGCGCTCTGGGGCTGAAGGTCCAAAAACCTATAATTTGAGATCGAGGATGTCAGCGCGGAGGCCCTGACCTACCATCCCTATTCCCTGCTCCTATCGTTCTCCCCAGCTGAGTTTGGTGCGGAGAGCCTCGAAAAATCCGCCTTCGTTGAGGCGGATGAGATTCACCGTGTATGGAGACTTGTGGCAGCGAATCTCGTCGCCGAGCTGCAGTTCGAAGGCACGCTGTCCGTCTACAGTGAGGAGCGCGAGGTTGGGGATGCCTTCCACGCGGACGGTAAGTGAGGCGTCGCCGCGCATCACGATGGGCCGTAGCGTGAGCAAATGAGGGCAGATGGGCGTGACCACCATGGCGTCGACGTCAGGGGTGAGGATGGGGCCGTTGGCGGCCAGGGTGTAGGCAGTGGAGCCGGTGGGGGTGGAGACGATGACGCCGTCAGCCCGAAAGCGAGCAACCAGTTTGCCGTCGAGTTCCACGGCGAAATCGCCCATACGAGCAATGTCACCCTTGGTGACGACCATGTCGTTGAGCGCGTCGTAGTGGGAGTGAAGCGCGCCGGAACGCCAGAGCTCGGCGCGAAGCATGGCGCGAGGCTCCAGCGAGTGGCAGTTGTTGCACCAGCTATCCAGGGTGGCGTAGAGCTCGTTGAGGCGCACCTCGGTGAGGAAGCCGAGCGTTCCCAGATTTACGCTGAGGATGGGCGTGCCAGCGGCGGCGAAGATGCGGCCGACTGCCAGGAGAGTGCCGTCTCCGCCAAGCACAATTACGAGGTCGGGATTGAGCCCGGGCAGTTCTCCGCGATCGACGACAGGCGCATCGGCGGTATAACTGCCGCCTTCCATGTCGAGCAGCGGCTCGTAGCCACGTTTCCGCAGCCAGGCGATCAGGTGCGGCAGCAGCCGCGTAAGTTCGTCCTTTTGCGGCTTGCAGACAATAGCGATGCGCATCATTCGGTCTCAGTGTACTGGATTAAGAGCAGTGGACAGTGAACCGTGCCCATTGAACAGGTGCTCGTGGATGTCTGCTAGCTGGAAAGTCGTCGGGCGTGGACCAGGAACTCATGGTTACCTTCCGCACCGGTGATCGGCGAGGGGATGGATGGGGCTGGATCCCAATTGAGCGCCTTGAGGCAGGCCGTGACTTTGTCGATGGCAAGGCCGTGGGCGGCGGGGTCACGCACAATGCCACCCTTGCCGACATGTTCGCGGCCAGCCTCAAATTGCGGTTTGACCAGGATGACGGCTTCACGCAAGGTCGGCGCGGCAGCAAATACTGGCTCGAGCAAAAGGGTGGCGGAGATGAACGAGACGTCCATCACGAGGAAGGTAAGCGGGGGATGGCCTGCCGGGCTCACAAGCATATCGGGCACCAGCAGGCGGGCGTTGGTGCGCTCCATCAGGCGTACACGGGGGTCGGTGCGGAGCTTCATGGCGATCTGGCCGAACCCGGTGTCGACGGCTGTAACGTGGGCCGCGCCGCGTTGCAGGAGACAGTCGGTAAAGCCGCC
>JANXQR010000655.1 GCA_025353435.1 Acidobacteriota bacterium
CACTCCAGAGCGCTACAATTTTGTTCAGTCTCTACGCTTGGCTAAGCGCAACCTGAAGAGCATAAACGCCGGCCTGCGAATCCATGATGTGTGCCTCGGGATAATCACACGATTCTCAAGTGCGTCCCCCGCCGTACCTCCGCTCCCGGCACCCCCTGGTTCTGCGCCACCGCCGCCTTGATGGCGTCGTTGTCCGGGCGGGTCTCCTGGATGGAGGATTCGAGGTTCTTGGCCAGTTCGTCGGGCAACAGCGAGAGCACCGTCTCCCAGATAACGCCGTCGATCCGCGCCTCAATTCGGCAGTAGCACTTTGGCACCACCGCCTGGTCGGTGATCCGGACCGAGTCCTGCCCGTTCTTTTGGGCCCGTAACGTGAACTGGTAGCCTTCGATCTTCTTGATGTCCCGGCTCAGCAGGTAATAGAGCACCATGTTCTTGGTTCGCTCGATCTTGCCGGCTGCGGCCCGCGCTCGGTCAGTAAGCCGCGCGGATTCGCTCCGGCAATACTGTTCTCGGGCTTCCATAATGCGCACGAAGCGGCCTATCCGGTCGACCTTCTCGCCGTGCGCCGCGCAGAATTGCTGGAACCGAGCAACTAGGTCTTCCGCGGCGTGGCCTTCTGACTCAACCTGCCCTTCGATCTCTTCGAGGAGTCCGTCGAGCTCCATGTCGATTTCAAAAAGCGAACTTGTTTCCGCGATCGATGCCATCTGTGTTTCTCCTTCTCGGGCGTTTTGAAATCTTCTCCGGTGTTATGCCGCAGCCTTCCGTTGCACCCAGAGAGAGCGGGCGGCTTCATACGCGAGCATGTCGGCGCGGGTCTGGTCGCGATGCCCATTGTGACCCTTGATCCACATCCATCGGATGGAAAGCCGTGCATTCAACCCGACCAATTCTGCCCATAGATCGCGGTTCTGCAATTGGGCCCCGCGCCGGTTCCGCCATCCATGGCGTTGCCAGCGGAAGACGAAGGCACGCATTCCATAGATCAGGTACTCCGAATCCGAGTACAGCTCGATCCGTGATCGGACGGGCAAAATGCGAAGCGCCTGAACTGCTGCTACCAGCTCCATCTCCGAAATGGTCGTCCACGGGTTCGCACCGGACATCTCCCACCGCGTCTTTCCCTGCGCGAAGACCGTGCCCCAGCCTCCCGGTCCTGGGTTACCGATCGCAGATCCGTCGGTAAAGATACGAATTACCTTATCCATTGACTACCTCCAATCCGAAACAACGTGGCTACGGCGGCTTCGGGGCACCATGTCTCAGACCCGAGAATTGGCAAGGGAAAATCTGCATAGGATTTGTGGCATGTCCGTCGCCAGGCTTACCATTGAAGAAACACCTGTGGGCCCAATAAATGAAGAAGATAAGCAACGCGGCGATGATCGGCGACTTAGGCGTCACTTTGATTCAGAGAATCGTGCAGGAGATGGGCTTTCTGTGGTATCCCTCTGGAGGAACCGAAGCCGGGATTGATGGGACCATCGAGATCCGGCACAAGGAGACTGGCGAAGCCACGAATCTCATCATCCAGGTGCAGAGCAAGGCTTCCGAGGGACCGTTCCAGGCCGAGACGTCGACTTCATTTGAGTATCTGTGCACCGAACGGGATATCGATTACTGGATGAACGGGAATACTCCGGTCATCCTGATTCGGTCTCGGCCGAGCCGGAACGAAGCATACTGGATGTCGATCCAGCATCATTTTGCCGATCCCACAAAGCGCGGGGCGCGTAAGATCACGTTCGACAAGACTGCAAACCGATTTGAGGTGTCCTCGCGGGCGGAGTTGGAGGCGCTGACGCTTCCCATCTCGACGGGGCTCGATCTGGGCAGTGAACCGAGAAACGAGATCATCTACAGTGACTTAGTACCGGTGCGCTCTCTCCCAGAGCACTACTATTCCGCGCGTACCGAGTTTGCCAACCAAAAGAGCGTGCTCGCCGAGTTGGCGTCTTCCAGGAAGCAATTCCCGCGGGGATTCATCGTCAACGGGAAGACGATCTATTCCTTCCACGACCTAGGCGAAGGAACTTGGTCAGCCGTGTGCGAAGCTGGGACGGTCGAAAGGAATGCTACCGCTGACTGGGCGGATATAACGGAACCGCATCGGGGCAGGCTCTTCGTTGAATTACTGAATTCCACCCTTCGCGATCAGCTTTACGGAGATGGGATCAGCTTCTCCAAGATGGAGGACTGCTTCTTCATGCGCGGCGGGGAGGACCTGCAGAATCAAAGCCGAAGCTACGAGAGCCGGCAGAAGGCGGCGACGCGCACGGTCTTCAAAGCGTATCGCTCGAAGAAGGACAAAGAACAGATCTCCTACTATAGGCACGCCGCGTTTTCCGGGAGGTTCGTCTCCTATGGTGGCCGCTGGTATCTCCAGATCACCCCGACCTACCGGTTCACCAAAGATGGGTTCCGTTCCAGCCATCTGTCCGCATTAGCCCTGAGCGGCATCAAAAGGCTCGAAAACAACCAGGCAGTCCACGGGCAGGTCGTCATGTGGGCTTCCCAGTTACGGGAGCAAACGCTGTTCAGCACGAATCAGCTGATTCAATTCGACGAGCTGCTTCAGTTCTCCCTCGACCACGGTTTTGATGATGCAGCCTGGTTGAAGAGGGAGCCGGCCGGTCCATCTTTGATCCTCGATGACTCTGGACAGGGCGGGCTGCTCTGATGCAACTTTCGTTTCTGGGCGAGCCAGAGCTCGAATTCGAATCCGGCAAGCATATCGATATCCGCTTCGGACTGCGGGATTACGGACCTCTCGATGTGTCTTCTTCCCTTGCGCCAAAGACCATTGTGGCGGGCCTGGTGGGCACGCCGGAGACAACCGAAGGCGTCTCACAATGGCTGCTCAAGTGCCAGGGTGGGGTTGCAGCGAAGGCAAGCAAGCAGCCACGTCTTTTTCCGGAATTCCCCAGCATGGATGGCCTGACCGCCTTCCGTTGCAAAGTTGTGGTCGATTCGGGCCGCATGCGAAGCATCAACCGTTCCGCTTTGGCTCAGCTTGAGCAACTCGCCGGGAATGTCGAGCGTGTAGAGCGGGCCGTCCAGCTCTTCATGGAAGAACTCAATCTTCTCTGCGAAAACGCCCAGCCGCAGGTCATCATTTGCGCTCCACCCCTCCAGATCCTTGAGGCATTGGTCGGGGGCTCTCCCTCAGCGGTGCGCTACGACTTTCACCATCTCCTGAAGGCGCGCGCAATGTCTCTCAGGGTCCCGATCCAGATCATTCTTCCAGCGACCTACGATGAGACCAAGGCCCGAAAGCAATTCCGTGCGGGCATAGTGCGCCCACTTCAGGATGAAGCGACCCGCGCATGGAATATCTTCTGTGCTCTCTATTACAAGGCAGGAGGGACACCGTGGCGGCTCATCCGTGCTAGCACCGCCTTGCAGACATGCTATGTGGGAGTCAGCTTCTTCGAGTCCCTCGACCGGAGCGTTCTTCTTACCAGTGTGGCGCAGGTGTTCAACGAGCGAGGAGAAGGCGTTGTGGTCCGCGGCGGTACGGCAGCCATCTCGAAAGATGATCGCCAGCCTCATTTGAACGAGGAGGGAGCGTTTACGCTTCTGCGTAGCGCGCTGGCCCGCTATAAAGAGGTCCACAGAACGCTGCCGGCGCGCATCGTGATCCACAAGAGTTCCTCGTATTCCGAAGAAGAGCGCCTCGGCTTCGAGCAAGCCCTGGCCGAAGTGGAAATCGAGTCCTACGATCTCCTTCACCTGCGGGAGTCGGAAGGAAGACTGTACCGTGCCGGGGTCTATCCGCCATTGCGCGGCACCATGCTGGAGCTGTCCGAGGATGAGTCGTTGCTCTACACCCGGGGAAGCGTTCCATTCTTTGAAACCTATCCAGGCTTGTATGTACCGAAGCCCACCCATATCACGATCGAAGCTGCAGAGCAGACCAAGCGTTTCCTGAATCAGGAGATT
>JANXQR010000719.1 GCA_025353435.1 Acidobacteriota bacterium
CAAGAAGCGAGCCGCCTGTGATGAGATACGTGAGGGAGCCTGCAGCCGCGTAGTTGAAATGGAATTGAGGCCATTGGCCGAGGGCTGTGCCTAGCAGTTCACTTGCAGCGCCGGCGACGATCATCTGCCAGGCTGCGGCAACAAAGCTGTTGACGGGAAGACGCGCGCGGCGGGAGAGCAGACTGCCGGCAGTCCACGCAAGCGCACCGGCGAGAAGAACCGCCAGGGCAATGAGGCGGGTGCGATCGCCTGAGATGCCCGTGCGAAGCGTGGGCCAGAGCAATGCTGCGAGTCCAGTGAATCCCAGTCCCATGCCGAGCCATCCGCGGGGCGGAAGAGGCTCGCCGCCCGGTAGGAACACTTCGATGAGCGCCACGTAGACCGGGACGACTGCGAGTACCAGCGAGGCCAGTCCGCTGGGGACGGTTCGTTCTGCGTAAACAAGGCCCACGTTCCCGCCGCACAGCAGCAACAGGCCGATAATGGCCAGCGTCATCATCTCCTTGCGGGGCCAAAACAGGCGCAATCCGCGCATGCGGCACCATGCAAGAAGAATTGCTCCGGCTATCAGGAAGCGCGTTCCGGCAAGCAGAAACGCCGGCATTTGCGCTGCGCCGATGCGAATCGCGGTATAGGTCGATCCCCAGAAAAAGTAGACGCTCGCGAAAGCCAGCACTATGGAGGCGGTGGTTGCGGGCTTGCGGGAAGAGCGCGATTCAGTGGGGTCTGAGGGAGTCATGAACTGACTCCATGGTAGCTTTGGCGCGCGTGTTTCGCCTCCCGAATCTTGCGCAGAAGAAGAGGCCGCGACTGCGTGACGGCGCAAATGCGTGGAAAAACAAGCAAGACCCGTGCTATCCTGCCCCCAGCGGAGTTCCCATGGAAAAGCACCCGATGAACGGAACGGAGCAGATGCCAGCCTCTCGGCGTTGGTCTCGCTCGCGCGACCGTTTCATCTGCCCGCGGCGTCATCTGCGCGTGCTTCCGACCCGCACCCGACCTAGCCTCTTCGGCGGCGATTAGTACAGGACCGCCGAAGATCCTCGCCTGCTTACCGGGCGTTATCAATCCCCGGAAACGTTGAACCCATAACTAAAGGGATCCGCGGCTGCGGTCAACGCAGGCCTGCCGCATTTACCCAATGAATTTACCCACTGAGGAGATATTGTCGATGAACAAGCAAGAAATGCACGCCCAATACGGTCCCAAACTCGTGACTGAGCTTCCCGGCCCAAAAGCCCGCGTTGCCGTTGAAGCCGATGACCGGCTGATTTCTCCGAGCTACACGCGCTCGTATCCCCTGGTGGCCAAGAGCGGCCGCGGCATTCGCGTTGAGGACGTGGACGGGAACGTGTTCATGGACTTCGCGGCCGGCATCGCGGTGAACTCGACTGGGCATTGCCATCCGGAGGTAGTTGCGGCGATCCAAAAGCAGGCTGCCGAACTGATTCACATTTCGGGAACGGATTTTTACAATGAGCCGCTGACTCAATTGGCAGAGCGGTTATCAGCGGTCGCGCCCATGCCGGGACCACATCGCTTCTTTTATGGAAACTCCGGCGCCGAGGCTATTGAGTGCGCTCTGAAACTGGCGCGCTATCACACCGGCCGCCAGCAGGTGATCTCGTTCTTCGGCGCGTTTCACGGGCGCACCATGGGTGCACTATCGCTGACCGGATCGAAGCCCCAGCAGAAGCGGCGATTCTCGCCGATGGTTCCGGGCGTTACTCATGTGCGCTACCCGTACGCGTATCGCGGTTGCAGTGGCGGCCCGCAGGATAAGGAAGCCTTTGCTCTCGGCTGCGCACGCTACATCGAAGAGAAGTTGTTCAAGACGATTCTTGCTCCGGAAGAAGTAGCGGCAATCTTCGTTGAGCCAATCCAGGGCGAAGGCGGATACGTAGTGGCGCCCGACAATTTCCTGCGCGAGTTGCGCGAGATTTGCAACCGCCACGGCATCATGCTGGTTGTCGACGAAGTGCAATCAGGCGCGGGGCGCACCGGCAAGTGGTGGGCCATCGAGCACTCCGGTGTCGAGCCCGACATGGTGTGCATGGCCAAGGGAATTGCGAGCGGCATGCCCTTGGGCGTCTGCATGACGAAGGCGAGCGTGATGAACTGGGTGCCTGGATCGCATGCTTCTACATTCGGCGGCAATCCCATTTCAATCGCTGCGGCCCTGGCCACAATGGACATTCTCGAGCGTGAGGGCATTGCGAATGCTGCGCGCGTGGGCGGCATCATGATGGACCGCTTGAAAGGCTGGGAAAGTTCACATCCGCTGGTGGGCGAAGTGCGCGGGCGCGGTCTCATGATCGGCATTGAGCTGGTGAAGGACAAGCAGACGCGCGAGCCTGCCACGGCGCTGCGCAATCGAGTGGAGACGCTGGCTTTCGAACGCGGCCTGATGATCCTGGGCTGCGGCGAAACCAGCATTCGGCTGTGTCCTCCGCTCATCCTGAAGGAAGAAGAGGCGATGGTCGCTCTCGATATCCTGGAAGAAGCGTTAACCAACGTGGAACAGGAGTATGCGCGGGCGGGCCAGATGGAAATGGCCGGCGCGTAGCCTTTCCATTGACTGCGGAAGTGAAACGGGCCGGGACCCAAAGCCTCGGCCCGTTTTGTCTTGAGCGTCTCATCAGCAGTGATGGCGAGCATTTGCGCTCTGCGTGCCGCGGGAGCAGAATAGCTTTCCATGGGATTCAAACAGATGCGCATCACGCTGCTGGAGCGCGGCCTCGCCGGACTGGATCGTCTCGCGCGGCGAAGCGGTCCGGAGATGCCCCCCCATCTGTTGACTGGAATCAGCGGTGAAGACGCCGCGTTTTTCTATCTGCGCCGCAAGGGCTATACGGTCGTGGCGCGACGCTGGTCAGCAGGTAATGTTCCCGGCGACGTGGATCTGATTGCGTGGCAAGGCCCGATGCTGTGCTTTATTGAAGTGAAGACGCGCACGGCGCATGACATGACGCCGCCTGAAGCAGCGGTTGACCGCCACAAGCAATTCGTTTTGCTGAGGCTGGCGCGTGCCTATATGCGGCAACTTCCGAAGGCGGAGCCGCCGCCAGTGCGCTTTGATGTGTTGAGTGTTTACCTGGTGCCGGGACAGGAAAAAGAAATCATGCATTTCGAAAATGCATTCGGATGGACAGATCGGCGCGAGCAATAACCTTGGTCGAGAATGCTGTGGCTAGTGTCCTGAGTCGCTAATTCCTAACAAAAATAACGTCTGTCATCCTGAGCGAACGAGGCCCCAAGCGCTTTTCAGCTTGGGGGTGGTAAGTCGAAGGATCTGTTTTGTTCTTCAACGAACTTCCGGCTGACCATACTAACCCTTCGCATCCTCAAACTCTTCATGCCACGCCATCTGGATGGCTTCGAGGCGCCCCTCATTCGACTTGGCCGGATCGTCCGCGAACCCTTCGAGTTCCGTCACGTGGCGATGCAGGTCAGTGAAGCGGACCGTCAACGGATCGAGGTCGGGAAACTTCTCCTGCAATTGAATCCCGATCTCTTCAGAGTCGGTCCAGTGGATTTCGCGCGGCATATTTCTCCTCGTTGTGTGTGCTCAGTCTGCGGTAGTCGCTCAGCGGCATCTTCGGTTCCAAGCGTGCGCGGCTTACTTATTCTCGGCCAGAGCCAGCGGCTTGCCCTCGGAGGTATAGTTGCGATTCCACTTCGGAATCTCGACAACATAGTCGCCGGACTTGGTAATCACGGCCTGGCACCCGAGCCGCGAATTGAGCTGCTGATCGGCGGCCATGTCCATGCGATCGATTTCGTCATCATCAGCGACGCTGATGCCTTCCTGGTCCTTGATCCACAAATGGCATGTGGTGCAGGCGCACACGCCGCCGCACGCATGGTCGAGAAAAATGTCGAAGTTCTCGGCCACATCGAGGAATGACATGGGCTTGCCGTGGTGGTCGTAGGGCAGCGTGCCAAATTCAAATTCGACCGTCTTGCCTTCCGGCATAAACGTGACGCGCACCAGCTTGTCGGCGGGGATGTTCTTGTTGATCTCTGCACTCATAAAGCAAGCCTTTCCGGTATTACTTGAATTCCGCTGGAGCCATTGGATGCGGCGCATTCACTTCATCGCCGAGTTCTTCGCCTGCAGCATCCATTGTCTTTCCGCGAATAGCGGTGGTCACTGCCGCGTCCATCATCAGTTCCGCAAAGCGACGTGTTGCGTGATCGAGCGCCAACGTGGCTTGGCGAATCGCTGCGGAATCCGCTCCCAGTTTCACGGCAGCAAGATGATCGCGGGCTGAGCCAATAGCGGACTGCTCCTCACCGCGCAGTTGATTCCACGCAGGGCTCTCCGGAGCACGTTCCACGGCAGCAAGAATCGTGTCCGCCTCATTGCGGGCTTCAATCAGAAGACGTTTGTTAAAGTCCTCCTCGGCATGATCGAAGGAGTCGAGGATCATGCTCTCGACCTGCTCATCGGTCAATCCATAAGTGGGCTTCACTTCAATCTGCGCGGCTTGTCCTGAGCGCTGCTCGCGCGCCGAGACGTGAAGAATGCCGTCGGCGTCGATAAGGAATTTCACTTCGATGCGCGGCAGTCCCGCGGACATCGGCGGGATGCCCTTGAGATCAAACCGCGCCAAAGACCGACAATCGGCGGCCAGTTCCCTCTCCCCCTGCACCACGTGGATCGCCACGTTGGTCTGGCCGTCGACGCCCGTGGTGAAGTGCTCTGTGGCCGAAGCAGGAATTGTCGAATTGCGCTGAATGATCTTCGCCACCGTGCCGCCAAGCGCTTCAATTCCAAGCGAGAGCGGCGTCACATCAAGCAGAAGAAGTTCTTCAGTGGCTTTCGACGAGCCGGCAAGTATGTCGGCCTGCACAGCCGCGCCCAGCGCAACCACCTCGTCGGGATTCAATTCAATCTGCGGCTTCTTGCCGCGTGCTGCCAAGTGAAAAAGATCGTCAACAAGCTGGCGCACCGCCGGTATGCGCGTCGATCCACCCACCAGCACCACTTCATCAATCTGCTCTGGAATCACACCGGCATCGAGCATGGCCTGCTTGCACGGAGCAGCGGTGCGATCGAGGATCGGACCGATGAGGTCTTCGAATACCATCCGCGGAATCTCGCGCTGATAGCGATCGCCGTTGGGCAGTTCGATGTCGAAGTGCGCGGCCGGTTCTGTGGACAGGAGAATCTTGGCTTCAATGGCGGCCTTGCGCACCGCCTGAACGGCGCCGGGGTGAGCGCGCAGATCGACGCCGTGTTCAGCGTGAATCTCATCGAGCGCAATGGCCGCAAGAAGATTGTCGATGTCATCGCCGCCCAGATGTGTATCGCCGTTGGTGGACTGCACTTCGAAGATGCCGTCGTTCAGCTTGAGGATTGAGATGTCGAATGTGCCGCCGCCAAAATCGTACACCG
>JANXQR010000723.1 GCA_025353435.1 Acidobacteriota bacterium
CAGCCGAAGAGGTTATGGAAACGGATCCTGAATGACTTTTCAACCCCCGACATCACCTCGCGCTTGGTTAGTTCCGAAAACGCCCATGCCGCTGCGAACATTGATAGATTCGCGCCAAATCGCCAATGCGCTGATTGACAAGCCGGATTTGTCCCCGGAAGTCGGCAGAGGCGGATCTGATCCTCGCATCTGTCCCAACCTTCCCAGATGCTCGGCGATGAGCTAACGATGGCCCGCCGATTCAGAAACCCGTCTGCTCCATTTCTGCTCTATTTGATTCCTGTAGAACAGCGCTTTCGAAAACCCCGTATTCTCTATCGCCAGAACGAGATCAGGTGAACGCCATGTTCTTTGTTTTCAATTGACGACCATATTCCCAAGCTGAATGTCGCCGGTTCGATCCCGGTCTCCCGCTCCATCAGACGCATTCCACGCACAGCGACGGCGAACGTCAATTCCAAGGTCTCAAGCTGTTCGCGGCGACCGCCGCGACGATAGCGACGCCGGCCGCAAAGACGCCGAATCCGACACCAATTTTCTGGCCCCTGCTGAGACGGTCTCTGTGCACGCTGGTGACCTGAGCGAATTCAATTTGGCGCACGTGGGCGGACTTTCCGGGCTTTAGCGTGAAACTTTGATCGCCAATGGCGACGATGAGTCCCCGGGCTTCAGAATTGTCGGCGAGTGTGACGCGAACACCTTGTCCGACGCCGTGGATTTGGACCTTCGCCTTCATGACCGCTGGATCAGCTGGCTTTTTGGCCGCGAAGGCGGGGCTGTTACCCAACAGGGCGGGAACCAAAAGCAATGCCGCAAGGCGAAATATACGAGAGAAAGTCATGATTGTCCTACCTCCTGAAATTCAATCGTTGACACGGAGTGAACCGGATAGTGCCCGGGTGCCATTCATTGCGCCGATTCGCACGCTCATTGCGCCAATGAACTGCTACGTCCTCGAGTGGCGCAGCCGCAGTGTGGTGGCAGTGCCCTGTTCGGCGGCATGTCCAGTTCAAGTCAATTGATGGTGGCTGCAGCAGCTTAGAAACTGACTCAATAGGGAATCCTGAGCGCGCGCGCGAGGACGACTGCGGTGATGACGACGCCCGCAGCAAATACGCCAAACCCAATACCAATTTTCTGGCCCCTGGTCATGTGGTCGTTGTGCACGCCGGTTACCTGAGCGAATTCGATTTGCCGCAGGTCGGGCGATTCTTTTCCGGGCTTCAGGGTGAAACTCTGATCGCCAATGGCGACGATGAGTCCCTTGGCTTCAGTCTTGTCGGCAAGTGTGACGCGGACCCCCTGTCCGACGCCGCGGGTCTGAATTTTTGCCTTCATGACCGCTGGATCAGCTGGCTTTTTGGCCGCGAAGGCGAGGCTGTTACTCAACAGGGCGGGAACCAACAGCATTGCCGCAAAACGAAATAAACGAGAAAAAGTCATGATTGTTCTTCCTCCTGAAATTCGAATGAAGCCGTAACGTCGATTGCACTGTCCTTGTCGCCAACGGCTCGCTTAAGGAGCAGTAGGGGACACGGAGCAAGGTCCATAAACCTTGTCGAGCTTCTCGACCACGAAGCTGGGCTGATCAGTGATGCCGCTGATCTTCTTTCTCTTCTTGCCCGTTACCTTGATCTTTGTGTCGGCCTTGATATTGGTCGTATTGCCAAGGAGCACAAAGGTCTTGCCGTCCTGGGTGTGCAGCAGGAGGCCGTCAGGCGAGTCAGAGACACAGCCTTTGACGGTGTGGGCCTGTTGAACGACTGCATAAACTCCCAGTCCAATCAGAGCCACGGTAGTAGCCAGCGTTGCGTAAATAAGCGCGGGCTTGGCACTGTTTCCGTCGAGCACAGCATCACGCCTTGCTCGTTGAGCTGCGGCTTCCTGGTCCACCGCGTTTGCAAAGAGCGCGGTAATCAGGACGAGCGTTATCACGCGGACACGACTTCTCCAGCACGCGCCAAGACGCGAGAGCGCGGCGACAGCCATGCTCTTAGCGAATGGACCCGGGTTGAAGAAGTTCTTCAAAACTTTTACTCCTGCTGCGCGTCTAAACGTTCGTGTTCTGACGGTTCAGTGTTTCTGTTGACTTAGCGTGGACCGATGGTGTGAGTGCAGAATCGTGTTTCGGTAAAATCTGCGCCCGGTTTCGGTCAGGAATTACAGCCACTTCAACGGGTGACTGCATAACGCAAGTTGGCGGTCGCGCATTGCGGAAAATTCCTTTCATTGCTCGTGCTCCTTCTTGACAGGTGGAACAAAGTTCTCAAGTACCGAGAGGCCGTAATTGACGCGCTTCTCGGCTATAGCCACTACCTGGTGTCCGTCGGGGCTGAAGAAGAATGAGCCGGCGGAACCGTTGTTGGGGAGATCACCCAGGCGCTCCGAATTACCGCCGCTGATGGGCACGCGGAACAATCCGGGCCGCCCCGTGGAATCGACCGTTTGATACAAAACCCACTTTCCATCGGGCATAACGAGGGGAGGAGCTTTGACGGTGACGCCCGAAGCCAACGCCTTCCAATCGTTGCTGTTGCTGGAGCGGATCGACACCACGCCATCGAGGAGCCGCGCGATCCAATGACCATCCGCAGACACGGAGACCAGGCGGCGGTCATCTGATGGCGGTTCAAGAGTTGTTTCCTGTTGTGTGGCGCGATCCCACCGGATCACCGGAGGCTCGTAAACGCCGAGCAGCCATGCGCTGCCGGAGAAGAAGAAGGACTGGTCATCGCGCGCGACAGAGAGGAGGAATCTTGAGCCGGCGAACGTTGCGATCTTTTCTGCAGCGCCTGACTCAACTGCAATCGAGAGCAGATCAGTCTCGCCCTTCTCTGTCTCCACAGTGCAGAAGAGTTTTGGGTCGCGGGCTGAGAACTGGCATGCAGTTGATCCATAGGGGGAGCGGTAAATCTCACGCTCTTGTCCTGTAGCCAGATCGCCAACCATAACATCGCGGCGCGTGGGGTCAGCATCTTTTGCGATATAGGCTATCTGCGTCCCATCGGGCGAGAACGATGGCCAGGGATTGCTGGCTCCGTTGGTATTGAGCTCAACACGTCGCCATTCGCCTATACCGTGGTCGGGAGTAATGGAGGCGACTGAGGCATCCACATTGGATGGCGAGGCGCTCCTATCTTCATAGACCAATGCACCGGACGCAGCGGTGTAGCCATCATCGAAGTTGCCGAAGCGCACAAAGCTGGCTGGTCCGGACGTAGCGCCGTCTTTCATGGGCAGGAGGTAGAGCGAAGATTTTCCCTTTTGCACATCGCGGAGAATCAGCGACCGGCCATCGGCGGTCCAATCCATAAGTGTGAGGAATGCGTTGCCAACCTGCCACGGGGCCGACTCGTACACGAGGTGTGTTTCACCACCGTCCACCGGTACAACGAATACGCGTGAAGTGTGCGGCAATGCTGGATCTTTGGGCCAGACCTCATAGGCTGCGAAGCGGCCGTCGGGCGAGAAGACGGCCTTTCTGATCTGCCATCCCTTCATGTCAACGAGAACGCTGTGCTGTCCATCAGCGACGGAGACCAGCCAGAGCTGGCCGGCAAGTGTGGACTTGGGCGAGAAGTCGGAAAGCAACAGGTTGCGATCGTCCCATGAGCAACTCATGGCGAACGGTTGGTCCTGCTGGAAGATGCTGTTCTTTGCATCGTCGCGAATGAGCGTGCGGTAGCCGGTGCCGTCGGACTTGATGACACCGAGCGTGTGCTGGCGTATCGGTGTGGTGAGCAGGTTCAGCGCCACCATGGAGAAATCTCTGCAGGGAACCCAGTTGTTGCGCTTGGTATCAAGAATGAGGTGCTTGGTGCGACCCGCGAGATCGCCGAGGAACAAGTTATCTCCAGATGCGAAGACGGCGCGCTCGCCGTCGGTATCAGCAGGTCCCATGGACCCGAGGCGAGACCACTCAATCCGGCGGTCACTCATGGTGGCTGGCGGCGATGGACGATCCTGCTGCGCGAGGAGTGCGAGCCGTCTGCGAGCCTGCACGGCCGCGGGCTGGTCGCTGAAGTCACGGACGATCTGTTCGTAGACCTGGCGTGCCTGCCGGCCAAGCTTTTCATCGCAGCCGGCGAGCCGCAGGAGTGCTCGAGCACGGACATCGCGCGAAGCGGAGACGTCTGCGAATACCCTTTGATAGATATCCATCGCCGACTTCAGATCGCCGTCGACGTCTTCTTTTTCGATGCCGGCCTGCAGGAGCACTCCACCACTGACGGGGGCCTGTGCGTAGGCGCGTGGCCCGGCAAACGGAAGCAGGAATTCAAGTAGAAGAACCAGGATGCACAGGACGGCGGCGCCGCGAAGCAGCGAAGCGCCGGCGACTCTCGTCGCCGATGATGCCCGTCC
>JANXQR010000733.1 GCA_025353435.1 Acidobacteriota bacterium
CGTGGAGTAGGCGGCGGTGTGCTCGGTGGCGGTGGGCTCGGTGGCGGTGGGCTCCCAAAGCTGAATGGCGGGATTTGATTTGGCGAGCGCTTCTGAATGGCGTGGCGGGAGATTGGTATTGCGCGGTTCGCAATGAGGGAACCCATTTCGCGGCGGCTGGTAGTCTGAGGATGTGCGAGATGCCCATACCATGAACACGCTTTCAGCTCCTGACGTTCGCCGGCAACAGGGGCCCTCGCCCGTGGCTGCCTGGATTCTGTTGGCGGTGATTTTTTTGGCGGTGCAGATCGCTTCGCTGTACTCGCCGCCGCTGCTGGACGATGTGGACGCGAGCCATGCGCAGGCGGCGCAGCACATGGCCGAGACTGGGAACCTGGTCACGCTTTACGTAAACGGGGTGCGGTATCTCGAGAAGCCACCGTTGCCGTATTGGCTGGCGGCTGGGCTTTACAAGGTGATTGGCGAGAACGTGTTTGCGACGCATCTGCCGAACGCGCTGGCGGTGCTGGGATGCGCGATTCTGATGTGGGTGTGGGCGGGGCGGGCATGGGGCCGGCGTGCGGGATTCTATGCCGCGCTGGGGATGCTGACGGCGATTGGGCCGTTCCTGTTTACGCGGTTTTCGATTCCTGAGGCGCTGCTTTCGTTTCTACTGCTGCTGGCGCTGTGGAGCTTTCTGACGGGGTTTGAGAGCCGGCGGGAGGGGCGCTTCTACTGGATGTGGGCGGCGCTGGCGCTGGCGACGCTGACTAAAGGCTTGGTTGCGCCGGTGTTTTTTGTGGCGGCGGCCGTGCCTTTCCTGGCGCTGAGCGGACTGTGGCGGCGCTGGCGTGAATTGAAGCCGCTCACCGGGACGCTGCTGTTTCTGTTGATTGCTGCGCCGTGGCATGTGCTGGCGGGGTTGGCGAACCGCGACCAGGGGAATCCGGTGGGCAATCATCCTACACCGGGGCATGTGCATGGTTTCTGGTACTTCTACTTTTTGAATGAGCACGTGTTTCGATTCACCGGGTCGCGGTGGCCGCACGATTTCAACCGCATGCCGGTGATCTGGTATTGGCTGGCGCATTTGGTGTGGCTGTTTCCGTGGAGTTTATTTGTACCGGCGCTGTTGGTGGTGGCGTGGCGGACACGTCACAGTTGGCTGGCGCATCTGAAGCCGGATGCGGGACAGACGGTGGATTTTTATCTGGACCACGCGGCGCGCGAGGATGTGGCGAGTTACGTGGCGCGGCTTAAGTTCAGGGTACGGACGGCGTGGCTGCTGGGTTTGTACTCCGTGTTTGTGTTGCTGTTTTTTTCGATATCGACCAACCAGGAGTACTACACGTTTCCGGCGTGGCCGGCACTGCTGATTCTGATTGCGGGCGTGCTGGCGTGGACGGAGGAACCGCGCGGAGCAGGTGAAGACAAGCCGCTGCTGAGCACGGAGTGGCTGACGGGCGCCCAGGCGGTGTTTGCGATGCTTGGCCTGGCGGCGGCGGGCGCGCTGGGGTGGTGTTTGTGGGAGTCGCGCAAGCTGCCGTTTGTGGCGGATATTGGGACGCTGCTGGCGCACCGCGATGTGGGCGGATACACGCTGTCGATGTCACACTTCTTCGATTTGACGGGGCCGTCGTTTGCGGCGCTGCGGCTGCCGGCGGGGCTGGCGGCTTGGACGCTGCTGGTGGGGCCAGGGGTGAGCTGGATGCTGCGGCTGCGGCGGAAGCACGTGGCGGCGACGACTACGCTGGCGCTGACGGCTGCTTTGTTTCTGGTGGCGGCGCATATCGCGTTTGCACGGTTCGAGCCGATGCTGAGTTCGAAGAAGGTGGCGGATACGATTCTGACGAAGGGCTCGCCTGCGGACTCGTTCATTATTTATGGCGATCAGTCGGATGCGTCGAGCGTGGTGTTCTACACGCATGATGTTCTGAAGAAGCCGGCGTTCGTGGTGATGCAGCCTTGCTCACCGCATGGGGAGGGGTCGTCGCTGCTGTGGGGATCTTGCTGGCCGGACGCGCCGAAGATATTTCTAGGCGAGGATCAGCTGGCGAAGATGTGGGGAACGGGTGAACGCAAGTGGCTGTTTGCGCAGGATAAGAACCAGGCCAAGGTGGAGCAGTTACTGGCCGGGCGGCTGTATCCGGTGCAGTCGATTGCGGACAAGGCGCTTTGGACGGATAGGCCGGTGCAGTGAAGAAGTGAAAAGTGAATTAGTGAAGAAGTAAAAAAAGAGATGAGAGGGTGGTGCTTAGGGCGCTGCCCTTTTGCTTTAGGATGGTGCACATGGCTGACTATTTTCTTTTCAAGACGGAACCGGATGTGTATTCCTTTGACGATTTTCTTCGCGACAAGGAAACCGTGTGGGACGGGGTGACGAATACTACGGCGGTGAAGCATTTGCGGGAGATGAAGAAGGGCGCGAAGTGGATTTTCTATCACACCGGGGATGAGCGGACGGCAGTGGGAACGGGAACCGTGACGAGTGTCGATCCGACCGATCCGAAGGTGCCGGTGGTGAAGGTGAAGGTGGGCAAGCGGCTCAAGACGCCGAAGACATTGGATGCGATCAAGGCGGAGAAGCTATTCAAGGGCTCGCCGCTGGTGGTGATTGGAAGGCTGTCGGTGGTGCCGCTGACGGAAGAGCAGTGGGAGTGGTTCCTGGCGTGAGCCGTATAAGTGGGCGGGCAGGACGCGATGTGCGCTCAAGACGAACAGGTGAGGAATTACCTTCCGCTTCAGGCCGCCGCGCTGAACGGCGTGATCTTCGGTCTGCGCTTTCGGCTGGCTTTCCACAGGTCGTAATCCATCTGCAGGCCTGACCAGAATGCGATATGCGTTTCCAGGGCGTCGGATAGGCGAAGAGACATCTCTGCGGAGATTCCGGCTCTGCCGTTGATTACGCGCGAGAGCGTGGTGCGCGAGACCTTGAGCCGCTTCGCGGCCTCGGCGATTTCGATTTCCCCGAGGTACTCCCGCAGAACTTTTCCCGGATGTGGCGGATTGTGCATGAGCATGCTGAACCTCCTGCTTGTCGGCATTAGTGGTAGTCCTGATAGTCGACCAGAATTGCTTCTGCCTACTGCCCGAACTGGCGCAGGTGGTGGTCGCAGTGGAGATAGCCCCAGCGCATCCAGTCTTTCTCTGACATTACCTTGAACATGGGATGGGGGCGGAACGCGAAGGTGCGCGGCTGCGCGGCGAATTTTTCGAATGCGGCCAGCAGTTTGCGCATGTCGGCTCCGAACTCCGATGGCGGAGTGCCGCCGCCGGCCACCTGGTCGATTTCGGGTCGGGTGGCCACGCCCGGTGGCCATTTCATGGGCGCATACAGCACAATTCCCTTCATCAATGGCCATAAGTTGAAACCGCGCTTCGGTTCGATGGTCATGTCGCCCATGACGCCGAGGAAGGAGTCGGTGAGGTGGCAGATCATTTGCGACGCGTTCATTTTTCCCCAGAGGCGCGGGGTGTCGGGGCGGAGATTTGCGAGGCGGGTGAGGATCTCCTGGCGGGATTGCGGATCGCTCAAGGTTTTCATTCACTTCCTCGGCATGGCGGCGATGGATTCGAGTGCGTGCTTGGAAGTTCTCTCGCTGATCTGGCGCGAGTCAATGGATTTCAAACAGGGTCGTTGCGATTTGCGGCTCTTGAGCGACGGCCGGTGTCGGTTCGCCGAGCCAGCGGCGAGTGTTGAGTAGCTGGCGCTGGTCGAGGGCCCATACTTTGCCGGTCATCTCATCGGGACACTTTCCTTCGCGTTCGCATTTCTCAAATTCGCTGGCCATGGCCTGCATTTTGGCGTCGAGGTCGTCAATGAAGCTGAGGGCCAGTGCTTCGGGGGTCATGGGGAGCTTGGGTGAGCCGAATTCGAGCTTGCCGTGGTGCGACAGGATGAGGTGAAGGACTAGCGTCTTGAGCTTGGGCGGGAAGTTGGGGAGGGCGTCCATGGTGCGTTCGGCGAGCGATGCGCCGATGGAGATGTGGCCGAGGAGAGTGCCTTCCAGCGTGTAGTCGAAGCCGATGTCCCAGGAGAGCTCGCGGACTTTGCCGATGTCGTGGAGGATGACACCGGTGAGGAGCAGGTCGCGGTGGACGAGTGGGTAGTGCGGCGCAATGCGGTCGGCGAGGGTGAGCAGGCTGACGACATGTTCGAGGAGACCGCCGAGCCATGCGTGATGGAGTTGCTTGGCGGCGGGGGCTTCGCGGTATGCACCGGCCAGCTTGGGGTCATCGAGCAGCGTGGTGAGCAGCAGCTTGAGGTTTGGTTCAGTGAAGGAGTCGACAAAGCCGCGCAACTGCGACCACAGTGCCTCAACGTCAAAAGTAGTGGACGGCATGAGGTCGGATTTGTCGACTTCAGCCGGCTGCGCTCGTCGAAGCTGATCAACCTTAATTTGCAGGCGGTCGTTGTAGCGGGAAACGGCGCCGCGGATCTTGACGATGTCGCCGCGATCAATGTCCTTAGTGATGCGGTGGTCGGAGGGATCCCAGACACGGCCTTCAACCTGGCCTGATTTATCGCAGAAGATCAGATTGAGATAGGGCTTGTTGGTCTGGGTGGTGCGCTGCTGATTTGAGAGAACCAGGAAGAAGCCGTCGAAGAATTTGCCGTCTTCGTAGGACGACAGGTCGGAGATATAGATGTCTTTCATGCTGGGGGAAGGGTATCAAATTCAGGGAACAGGGAACAGGGAACAGGGAACAGGGAACAGGGAACAGGGGCTGAGGGATTGCGCTTCCCTAAATGTCATCGGCCCTGAAGCTGAGCTCAGGGCCGTGTCATTTGCAGGGGTGGGTTCTACTGCGGAGGTGCGGGCGCGGTGGCGGGAGT
>JANXQR010000753.1 GCA_025353435.1 Acidobacteriota bacterium
CAAATACCTGCAAGCCGGCACCGGATTTCTGGCGCAGCACTCCAAAGAACTTTTCTTCGGCATCGGGAAAGCCGACAAGAATATCCGCGCTGAGATTCGCTGGCCCAGCGGGTTGTCACAAGCCTTCGACCAACTGCCCGCTAATCATCGCATCTCGCTCGAAGAAGGATTGAGCACCTTCCAGGCCGCACCGTTTTCCGATCCGGCGACAGCGTTCAAGCAGCCTGCGCCTGCACCAACTCTCATGCAGCTTCCTGAAGATGTCGAAACATGGCTCATCCAACCGCTAAAAGCGCCTGAGTTTTCGTTGCCCGATCTTCACAGTAACCTTCATGATCTGAAGTCGCTGCTGGGCCAGCCGGTTTTGCTGGCATTCTGGTCTCACACCAGTCTGCGGAGTTTGGACCTGTTACGAGACCTGCAACGCATCCGCGCAAAGACCGCTTCACGACAACTCGAAATCCTTGCCATCAACGTTGACGACCCGTCTGGCAACGAAGAAGCGCGCGGAGTCGCTTCGCGTGGAGCCTTTTCCTTCCCGGTCTTGTTCGCCACCCAGGATGTTGCCGGAACTTACAACATCATCTATCGCCACCTTTTCGAACGACGCAGAGACCTTGCAATCCCTTCGTGCTTCCTTCTCGATGGTGAAGGCACCATCGTTAAGGTCTATCAGGGAACGATTCATCCGGACCGAGTCGCGTCCGACGTCACGTCGATTCCTGCCTCGGCGGTAGAACGCCTGAAACACGCTCTTCCCTTCCCGGGTCTCCTTGTTCAGGACACGTTTGCGCGCAACGACTTCACTTACGGCGTGGCCATGTTCCAGCATGGTTACTTCGAACAAGCGGCCGAGTCATTCAAGCAAGTCATTGAAGCAAAGCCTGACAACGCAGACGCCTATTACAACCTGGGCACGTTGAGCCTGCGCAGCAACGATCTTAAGCAGGCGCGCGAGTATCTCGAACTGACGGTAAAACTGCGACCTGAGTATCCAGAGGCCTGGAACAACCTGGGAATGATGGCTGCGGAGCAGAACCAATTCGACGAGGCGATCGAGAGCTTCCAACGCTCCATCGTACAGCGTCCAAACTACGCCGTTGCCCTGCAGAACCTCGGAAACGTGTATCGAAAACAACATGTTTTTGACAAAGCAAATGACTGCCTTACTCGCGCGCTGGCACTTCTGCCCGACGATCCGGATATCAACTACAGCCTCGGCATGCTGTTTGCGCAACAGAACCAAATGCAACCTGCCTTGACTTACCTTGAGAGGGCCGTCGAACTGCGCCCGGACTTTCCTGAAGCGCTGAACAACCTCGGCATCGTGTTTGTGCGCCAGCAGGATTATGCGAAGGCAGAAATTCAATTCAAATCTGGCATACACTTGGCCCCACTGTTCGACCAGTCCTATTTGAACTTGGCACGTCTTTACGCTATGCAGAACGACCGTGATCGAGCACGCCAAGTCCTGCGCGATCTCTTGCAGCTTCAACCCCAGAATCCAAACGCGAAACAAGCCTTGGAAATGCTAAAATAGCTGCCGCGATTGGTTCTCCCGCACGGTCAAATGAAATAGACAATCGCGCGACATACAGCGCAGGAGTGGAATGACAATAAGGTTGTCAAAAAGTGTTGCCGCGTTGATCTTCAGCATTGTGTTCGCTCGCAGTGTTTGTTCTTCGGCCCAGCAGGGAGTTATTGACAGTAATTCCCCTCTCGGACAAATTGAGACACTAATGCACGAGAGCCACCTGGATGAAGCCCGCGCCAAAGCAATGGAGGAAATTCAGCGTAACCCAGCGAACGTTGACGCGTATAACTTGCTAGGCATGATTCAAGGACAGCAACAGGATTTTGCCGGCGCCCTGACCTCATTTCAGAAGGCGCTGAAGCTCAAGCCAAAGTCCGAGCGGACTCACAACAACCTTGGTGGCCTCTATGTCGCCGAGAAGAAGCCTGATCTAGCGGAAAAGGAATTTCGCGAAGTGTTACGCCTTGATCCAGGCAACCGCAACGCGCACTACGATCTTGGCGTTCTCCTCATGATGAAAGGCTCTCCCATATCCGCGATTACACAATTTCAACAGGTGCACCCAGCGGACGACGCGACTCAACTGCAGTTAGTGCGCGCCTACTTCGATAGCAAGCAGCCTGCACAAGCCCTTCGAGAGGCAACTGCGTTGTCCTCCAACAAGACTAGTACTGTCCAGACGTATTTTTCACTGGGAATATTGCTTGCCTCTGAAAAGCAATACAAGGCGGCTCAACTTGAGTTGGAAAAGGCAGATGCATTGCAGCCGGGAACCTTTGAAATACTGTTCAATCTCGGGCAGGATCTGCGCCGTAACGGCGACTTTACAAACGCCCACGCGGTGCTTGCTCGAGCACTAAGAGTCAAACCGGATTCACCGGAAACTTTGTACCTTATGGCGCAGGTCTGCGTTGATCAATCCCGCCCGCTCGATGCACTCGACCTTCTCATTCGAGCTCGCAAGCTTGCCCCTGATAACACCGACATCACTTTCCAGATGGCACTCATCAGCATGTCTCAGAACTATTTTGAAGACGCGATTCCGCTGCTTGAAGCAGCCCTGCAGTTAACGCCCAAGCGGGCAGACCTTCTGGCCGCGCTTGGGGAAAGCTACTTCATGTCGGGCAAGTCAGAGAAGTCCATCGAAGTGTTTAACAAGTTGATTGAGGTCGAGGGTTCGGCTCGTTCATATGCATTTCTCGGCCTCTCCTACCGGAACCTCGGCCGCTTCGATGAAGCGAAGCAGCAGTTTGACCAGGGGCTCAAGCTCGATTCCAAAAGCAGCGTTTGTCTCTTCAATCTTGGATTCATTGCAGAGCGCCAAGGGAATGCGGTCGCAGCCGAGACGTTCCTGCAGAAGACTGTGCAGTCGAATCCCGACTTTGCCGATGCGCTCCTTGAATTAGCTAACATTCGGATCGCAGCCAAAAAGCCGCAGGAGGCCGAACCTCTACTCCGCCGCTACGTCAAAATCAGCCGCGATCCCGCAACCGGTTACTATAAGCTGGCAATGGTTGAGCGGACCCTCCACGAGACGGACGCGGCCGAACGTGATCTCGCGGTCTTCAAGAACCTGTCTAAAGCCACTTCAAGCGGACCGCTTCCCTATCAACACCTATTCGACTACCTTGACAGTCGCTCGCAGTTGGCTGCCCCGGCACGCGAACAACTCGATATCGAACAACTGACCAATCGCATTAAGGACCGTCCCGATCAGACTGAAGACCTTTACCTTCTTGCCGAAGCCTATCTGAAGTCGGATAAATTAGATGAGGCACAGCAGGCCATCGCGCAAATTGATAGGGTCGGTGGCAGCGATTTTCGAACGATGACCGGCGTCGGCGTGCTCTTGGCTCGGTACCACAGGTACGACTCCGCAATTGATCACTTCCAAGCCGCGCTCAAGGCTAATCCAAATGCAGACGACGTAAAATTCGATCTCGCCGACGCGTACTTCCGAGCGCGTCGATATCCCGATGCGCTCGCAGCGGCTTCGCAACTCTCCCCCGAAGGTCAGAAAGATAATGCCTATCTCACTCTGCTCGGAGATATCTACGCACACGTGGGCGATGTTACTCGCGCATCGGAGATCTATCGGAGCGCCATTACCCGCAATCCTGACAATGACCAGGACTATCTGTCGCTGGCCCTGATTCAATTGCGCGCCAACAACCCGAGTGCCGCAAAGGAAACGCTTGCAAGGGGACAGCAGCGCGTTCCCGGCTCCGGAAAGATATTTTGGGGCCTCGGCTTGATCTCTGCGATCGAAGGCAATGATGCGAAGGCCGCCGACCAGCTAGAACGCGCCGTAGATTTGCTTCCCGAGTGGCCCGGCGGGTACTCGACGCTCGGCGTCTTCTACTACCAAAGCGGCCAGGTAGACAAGGCGCGAGAGGTACTGAACCGCTTCAAGAGCAGCAGCGCCAGTGGAGCCCTTGGTATCAATCGCATCGAGCAGGCGCTCGACCAGGCCGCTAGCGCTCCCTCTCAACCTGAGCAGGGCATGAACAACGAAGCGCGCGCACAGTTTCTTCAGTTGGCATTATCGCTGGCGGATCGAACCTTATGACTGATTCAATCCGCAGTGCGTGTGTTCTCCTCTTATTCACTTCATGGTTTTCTCCCCCAGAGCATGCTCCTGCTCAGCGGCCTGCCAAGCCTCATGAAACGGCAATTCCTGTCCACTTCACCGACATTCGCAAAGATGCAGGGATCACGTTCGTCCAAGACTCCACACAAACCGAAGAGAAGTATTACCTTGAAACCATGGGCACAGGCGTTGCCTTTCTAGACTACGACCAGGACGGGCTTATGGACCTTTACTTCGTCCAGTCCGCCGCCACCGATGCCTACAAGCCCAGTCATCCTTTACGGTCTGCGTTGTATCACAACAATGGAGACGGGACTTTCACCGACGTAACCGACAAGGCCGGACTGGGCGGGGAGGGCCATTACGGACAGGGCGTTGCCGTTGGTGATTTTGACAATGACGGCTATCCCGACCTCTACGTCACAGGCTATGGTCGAGCCATCTTGTATCACAACAACGGTAACGGGACATTTAGCGATGTAACCGCAAGCGCAGGCGTAGCCGATGATGGCGCGTGGTCAACCAGCGCAGGCTGGTTCGACTTCGACAAGGATGGATT
>JANXQR010000758.1 GCA_025353435.1 Acidobacteriota bacterium
AGCTGAACGATGTGACGCTTCTCCGGTACCGATCGCCACCTGCGCACTCGACGCCCTGGACTCGAATCCTCTGCCTGCACCATGTGGCGATCTTCTGCTCCGGAGCGCGCCTAGGAAAGAGGGGAACTCTGGACGCTTACCGTTAAGCACATTGTTTGGCGAAATGCCCCACCCGGAGCGTGGCCGCTGGTGGGGCATTTCTGCGCTTGGAGTGATCACAAATCGGTTACCACTCGATGCGATCGAATATCAGCTAAGGCACACGCGAAGACCGTCACGAGCTCGATACCCTTCGAATTTCGACCCTACTTTCTATCCAGCCGGAACGCCGCGGCCTGGAAGTCTCCACGAAAACCTTCGTCCATCTCCAGGCCATGATTCATCCACCACGAGCCGCTCGCAGCAGCGGGGGTCTGGAGTGAAGCGTGGCCCTCGATCGGGGTAAGCGTGTACTGAGCTTTCGGGTCGAGTCCTTTGAGCTTGAGAATCGGGTAGCCGCGGCCCTCCTGCGTGGAATGAAGGAAGGCGAAGACAACTGATTGGTTCTTGTCCTGGCGCACAGTCTGCGTGGCAGAGAACTCGCTTCCATTTCTCGGTGAGATGAGACGGTACAGGTCGCCCTGGACAATCGTCGGCTGTACCTCGTGGTAGGCCGCGATCAGGCGCTTAGTCAACGCCGTCTCCTCCGGCGTCCACTTGGTGATGTTGGCGCCAATGCCGAGCGAGCCCTGCATCGAGCTGAGCATTCGGTACGAGAGCGAAGTGCTGCGTTTGTTGAACCAATGCGGCGAGTCGGTAACCCACGCCATCATGACCTGCGGCGTGTACGCGTACGTAAAGCCATCCTGGATGCTGAGGCGGTCAAATGGATCCGTGTTATCTGAGGGCCACACTTCGTCGGTGTAGCGCATGATGCCCAGATCAACGCGGCCGCCGCCGCCCGAGCAGGACTCTATCTCGACGTTCGGATGCTTGCGCCGCAACTCAGAGAGAATCGCGTAGAGGTTGCGTGTGAACTCGACGTACACTTTTTTTTGTTCAGCGGGAGGCATTTCATCCCAGCCGGGCTCGCTCCAGTTGCGGTTGTAGTCCCACTTGAGGAAGGCGATGTCGTTTTCATTGAGGAGCTTGTCGAGGAATCCAAATACGTAGTCGTGCACATCTTTCCGGGCAAGGTTGAGCACAAGCTGTTGGCGTCCCTCGGAACGCGGCCGGCCGGGAAAGTTGAGCACCCAGTCAGGATGTTTGCGATAGAGATCGGAGTCGGGATTGACCATCTCCGGCTCGACCCACAGGCCGAAGTCCATGCCGAGGGCGTGAACGCGATCGATGAGCGGCTTCAGCCCGTGCGGAAATTTCTCCTGGTTGACGTACCAATCGCCCAATCCGGCATTGTCGGTCTTGCGCTGGCCGAACCAGCCGTCGTCCATCACAAAGCGGTCCACTCCAAGGGCGGCGGCCTTCTCCGCAAGTTCAATCTGGCCGGCCTCGGTCACCCTGAATTCAGTAGCCTCCCACGAGTTGTAGATTACAGGGCGCGGTTTGGGAGAGGGTGCGGACGCAGTAGCGGCGGTACGGGGAAGAATATTGTGCACTTCAAAGCTGTGCAGCAGCCGCGATGCGCCGCCCAGTCCATGTGAGGAGTAGCCGCCATAGAAGATCGGCGTCTCGAGTTTGTCGCCGGGATGCAGAACGTAGCCAAAGTCAAATGGATTGAAACCGCCCGTGACGCGCACAGCGTCCAATTGATCTTGCTCCACGGTGATGCGCCACGAGCCGCTCCAGCCGAGCGCGCCGAACCACACCTCGCCGTGATCTTCGTTCGATTCGCCGGCCTGGAGGGCGAACCATGGGTTTGCCTGATGGCCGGTGCTGCCGCGGCGGCTCTCCAAAACGCGAGCGCCAGGATGAACGGCTTCCTGCGTGAGCGTCCACTCCCCTGCCCAGCGGCCGGTCAAATAATTCAGCGTGTAATGGGCAGCAGGCAACGCCCATGCCGCGGCCGCCGCCTGCTCGACCGTAACGGGCTTGTCTTCGCGATTATCAATCGTGGAAGAGCGCGCCAGGATTCCCGACTGCGGGTCGATGGCGTAATGAAGTGTCACAAAAATTTTACGGCTGACATCCTTAAGCACCACGTCCAGTCCATTCGGCTTTTCCGAATGACTGTCGTAGTGCAGCACCAAGTCGCGATTTCCATCGGCAAACATCATTTTCAAAGCCGGCTCAACAAAGAGGCCTCCGCCCCAGCCTGAGTACTCCTCCGGCGTATTGGTGTGAGACGAATCGAAGGAAGCCCACTCGCGTCGAGGCACCGCGGCCGGAATCGCGTCGCCATCCGCCACTCGGCCGCCCCAATAGATCGGCTGAAGTTCACCGCGCGCGTTTACGCCGAAGGAATAGGTCACATTTCCGCCGTCGAGGCGAAATAC
>JANXQR010000801.1 GCA_025353435.1 Acidobacteriota bacterium
TGGAGATGATTCCAGTCGCTGCTGACACTTCACGAATGACATTGTTTCCGGTGTCGGCGATATAGAGATTGCCGGCGCCGTCCAGCGCCACCCCGGAAGGAGCGCTGAGGCTGGCGTTGACGGCCAGACTCCCGTCGCCCACAACGCCAGAGTTCCCGTTGCCGGCCGCGGTGGAGATGAGGTGCGTTGCCGCGTCCACCTTCCTGATCCGGTTATGAAGGCTATCGGCAATGTACAGGTTCCCCGCAGCATCCAGGGCAACGCTCGAAGGCAGATTCAGATCGGCCGCGGTCGCCGGCTGACCGTCGTTTACGACCTGCCATTCCCAGTAGATGCCCGCGTAGGGAACCTCGTTCCCCGGAAGGAGGACCGGCAGACCACCCAACCCTGTCCCCTGCAGGTAGGCCGTTCCCAGCACTTTATTGCTGTTGTCAAGCAGCACCACCGCGCCAAGCCGCCGGCCGGGAAATGCCGGGGTTAAATTCACCGTCTGGCTGCATTGGCCATTCACCGCCAGGGTGGCCGAAGCACAATTTCCTGACCCCGCGGTGTAATCCAGGTTCTGATTTCCCATGGTGAGCACCTGGACCGTTGCGACCGTTCCAGCCGCCTGCGCCGTCACCGTGACGGTCTGGGAAGTTGACGTTCCCACGGCCACCGGGCCAAATTGCGTCTGTCCAAAGGCGCCGCTT
Organism: Acidobacteriota bacterium; assembly: GCA_025353435.1. GTDB lineage: Bacteria > Acidobacteriota > Terriglobia > Terriglobales > Acidobacteriaceae > Telmatobacter. The sequence continues at coordinate 693 of JANXQR010000801.1, forward strand.
GCGGCAAATAGCGTTACCGCCAGGTTCAGGACCGTTCGACCGATTCTGTTGGTGTCGGCTTTGCGACTTTCGGTGGATTTGCCCCGGCCCATCTGACTGGGTGATGGCGATTTTTCATTTCCTTGAGGGCGATCAGAGGCAGACAAAATAGATAAGGTAGGGCACATGAGGCGGACTCCGCGCCTCCACTCCATGAACAGTCGGTCTCTCATATAGCCCCTTATCGACCCGTGGGGGGAGCCCAATATAGTAGGCCATCACGGAAAGCCGGGGAGGGAGCGGAAGCTCAGAAGCAGAAGCTTACTTTGACTGGAGTATACCGCTGTGGCGTACGCATTAGTAACCAACAAGCCATTACGAACTGACACCTGTGACGATAATCACATTACCATTGTAAGTACGATCAAAGTGACTTAAAGTGAGCGATTTATCCTCAACATAATGAGTACTTTAGTAATATCTGAACTATTTCGGTTTTACGCTGGTTTTTATGCCTAAAACGCCCGCTTTTTCCGAGCACCAAGCCGTGGTCCATTTCGGCGATCTTCCGAGGAAAGACCGATCAAACCACGGGTGAATTCCGGAAAAACTGGGATATTCCGAGTCCAAAATGACAAGATCTTGGGTCACATCGACAGGATGCCGGCGAGCGGGATGGGAAGCCAATCGGGACGGTTGTTGAGTTCGTACATTAGTTCGTACAGAGCCTTTTCCAGAACATACGACGAAAGGAGGGCTTGCGCCTGTTCAGGCGGGGGGAGCAGG
>JANXQR010000803.1 GCA_025353435.1 Acidobacteriota bacterium
CAGGAAACATCTTGTCCGCCATTTTATTCAGGATCTCTGCCAGCTTGGCAGCGTGATTCTGACTCACTGCAAAGATGATGGACTTCCCAATTTCTCCACTGACCGGATCGCGGAGGGCGTTCTCGATGAACGTCTTGCAGAAGACCTCGTTCGTCGCCTTGGCAAAAAAGCGCTTTTCAAATTCACGCTGTTTGTACGTTTCCTTCTTGTCCTCCCCCTCATCGTCTTTGAATTCAACGACGAATCCACTCTTGGATAGAAGCTTGGTCGTCACCTCGCTTCGAGCATCCACGACGGTGGGGTTAATAAGAAATCCGTCTTTCACGCCATCGAGCAATGAGTAGCGGAAGGTGGGTTGTCCATCCTCACATCCAAACGTGCGATACGTATCAAGCAACAAGCGGCGTTCTAACTCACGCGGATCTTTGGCTGCGGCCTCAGATTTATCAACCTTCTTAAGGTAGTCACGTGGCGTGGCGGTGAGACCGAGCTTGTAGCCGATGAAGTAATTGAAGACAGCACGGGCATTACCGCCAATGGACCTGTGCGCTTCGTCGGAAATGACGAGGTCGAAGTCAGTAGGCGAAAAGAGCCGTTGGTATTTATTGTTGAACAGGAGCGACTGAACAGTTGTGACAACAATTTCTGCTCTTCGCCAATCGTCACGGTTCTCCTTGTAGATGACTGTTTTATAGTCGTTCGCGAGAACTTTCACGAAGGCCTTGTATGCCTGATCTTCCAATTCCAAACGATCCACGAGAAAGAGTACGCGCAGGGCGTTTCCAGTGCGAAGAAAGAGCTTGATGACTGCGGCGGCGACAAGGGTCTTCCCTGTACCGGTGGCCATTTCAAAGAGAAATCGGTCTTGCCCTTTGGTCACCGCAGACTGGAGAGCTGAGATTGCCTTCTTCTGATAAGGGCGCAGAAAGCGGATCCCGTTTACGGCAATGAAGCCTGGGCGTTCAGTTTCATTTTTCCATGATGCCTCAGCGCCATAGCCTGGGCGCTGGGTAAGGACGATGTAGTTGTCATCAACGGTTTCCGCGACCAGGCGGCCTGGATTAGGAACGATTCTTTGGTAACCAGCCACGGAACCTGGCGTGGGAAAGGTGGTGATGAGGTAGGGGTTGCCGCGTTCGAGGTCCCAGAAGTAATGCAGGTTGCCGTTAGAGAGCATGATGAAGCGGCAGTTCTGTGAGCGAGCGTATTTCCGTGCCTGCTCTTTTCCAACGAGTGGACTTTTGTCTTCAGCCTTTGCTTCGAGGACGATGAACGGGAAACCCTTCTCGTTGAGAAGAAGAAAGTCGATGAAGCCTTTTTGAGCTTGCTCGAAATTTTCACCGAGGGCGTCGAGGTCCTGCGTCTTGAGCGTGACGCTGGGTTCAAGCTGGATGTTGGCAGGTACTGTGCCGTCCGCGAAGAAGCGCCAGCCAGCGGCTTCGAGCAGCTTGTTGATTTTGATGCGGGCGGCAGCTTCTTTCATTCGTCGAACACTTGAGACAAGACAATAGAGGCGGATAGCGGTCTCAATCGCCGCCGCAGAATACCCCTTTCCCCACGGGAAATCATACCGCTTTTCTCACCCGTTGTGCCCATCTCGAAGCGCCTCATTCCGACCTGATGGACTTCCAACTCAACGCCCCAATGGTTGCGCCGGCCGTATCGG
>JANXQR010000807.1 GCA_025353435.1 Acidobacteriota bacterium
CAGGAAACAGGAAACAGGAACCGGCTTTGATGCGAGCTTTAGCGCCCTCGTATAATTTGTGCATGAGCGAACAGCCGCTGGTCGGTGTAGTGATGGGCTCGAAGAGCGATTACGAGGTGATGTCGGCGGCTGTTGAGTTGCTGAGCGCGCTGGGAATTTTGCACGAGGCGAAGGTGGTGAGCGCGCACCGCACACCAGATTTGCTTTTCAAGTATGCGGAGACGGCACGTGATCGCGGGCTGCGCGTGATTATTGCCGGAGCTGGAGGTGCGGCGCATTTGCCGGGCATGCTGGCCGCGAAGACGCTGGTTCCGGTGCTGGGCGTGCCTGTTCCTGCGACGCAATTGAATGGGCTGGACGCGCTGCTCTCGATTGTGCAGATGCCGAAGGGGGTGCCGGTGGGAACGCTGGCGATTGGCAAGGCGGGCGCGGCGAATGCAGCGATTCTTGCTGCGGAGATTTTGGCCACCACTGATGACGCGCTGCACGGGCGGCTGGCGGCTTGGCGGGCGGCGCGGACGCAGGAAGTTCTCGACCAAAAACTGGACGAGGAGCGGCCGGCTTGAAGGACTCCGAACCGACTTCTTCTTTGAATGCGCGCCAAGTGCAACCGGGTGGGACGCTGGCGATTCTCGGGGGCGGGCAGTTAGGTCGCATGATGGCGATGGCCGCGCGCACCATGGGCTATCGCGTGCGGGTGATGGATCCCGAGGCGCAGTGTCCGGCGAGCTTTGTTGTCGATGAGACGATTGTGGGCAAGTGGGATGATGCGGCCGCAGCAGAGAGGCTGGCCACGGGCGCTGACGCAGTGACGTTGGAGATTGAGCAGATTGGCGTGGACGCGCTGGCGCGTGTGGCTGCGATTGCGCCACTGCGGCCGAGCGTGGAGTCGATTCGCGTTATCCAGGACAAGACGCTGCAGAAGCCGTGGCTGGCGGAGAATGGAATTCCTGTGGGCGCATTTCGCGTGGTGCGCAGCGAGGTGGAATTGCAGGAAGCGGTGTCGGCGCTGGGCGGACGTGTCTTTCTAAAGATCGGGCGCGGAGGATATGACGGACGCGGGCAGGTGCGGATACAGTCTGGGGATGAAGGCGAGATTCGAAACGCTTGGGAGTCGTTGGGCGGGCGGCCTTGCGTGGCGGAACAGGCGCTGGATTTGGACTTCGAGATCAGCGTGATGGCGGCGCGGAATCCGGCGGGCGAGGTGCGGAGTTTTCCGGCGGCGCGCAATCATCATGAGAATCAGATTCTGGCGTGGAGCGTGCTGCCGGCGGGGATTTCGACTGAGATGGAGGAGAGAGCGGAATCTCTGGCGAGAGAGATCATTGCGAAGCTGGGTATTGAAGGGCTGCTGTGCGTAGAGATGTTTGTTACGAAGCACGGCGAACTGCTGGTGAATGAGTTGGCGCCGCGACCGCATAACAGTTATCACCAGAGCGAGCGCGGGTGCGTGACCAGCCAGTTTGAGCAGGCGGTGCGGGCGGCGCTGAATCTGCCGCTCGGCGATACATCGTTGATTGCGCCGTGCGCGATTGTGAATCTATTAGGGGATGTGTGGCTGAAGGGTGCGCCGAATTTATCGGCGGCGCTGGCGGTGCCGGGGGTGCGGGTGCATTTGTATGAGAAGCATCAGGCGCGCGCGGGGCGAAAGATGGGGCATTTGTCTTCAGTAGGTGCGACGGCGGAAGAGGCGCTGGAGCGGGTGCTGGAGGCGAAGAAACGGCTGTAGAGGGTGATTGAAATTCGAGCTATCCCAGGTCTCAGAATCGAGACCTGGGGCACCCGGCTTTTGTGGCCGTCGTCGCGGCTACGCTTCGGCCTTCTCGTATTTCTTTGGGCGGCGATTCGCTTGGAGGATTTTCTTTCTGAGGCGCAGCGACTTCGGCGTGACTTCGACCATCTCATCATCGGCGATGAACTCGATGGCTTGTTCGAGATTCAACGCACGGTAGGGGACGAGGCGAATGGCATCGTCGGCGCTGGATGCGCGCATGTTGGTGAGCTTTTTCTCGCGGACCACATTGACATCGAGGTCGTTGTCGCGGGAGTGCTCACCGACGATCATGCCTTCGTAGACTTCCACGCCCGCTCCGACAATGAGGATGCCTCGCTCCTGCAGGCCGTTGAGCGAGTAAGTGGTGGTGAGGCCCTGGCGGTCGGCGATAAGTGCGCCGGTGGGCCTCTGCGGAATCTCGCCCTGGTAGGGGATGTAGCCATCGAAGAGCGCGTTCATGACAATGGTGCCGCGCGTTTCGGTAAGCATTTCGCTGCGCAGCCCGATGATGCCGCGGCTGGGCACGCGGAACTCCATGCGCACTCGGCCCGAGCCGTGGTTGTGCATCTTGGTCATCTCGCCTTTGCGCGGCCCGAGCTTTTCGATCACTACGCCGGTGTGCTCTTCAGGCACGTCGATGGTGAGGTGCTCGACGGGTTCCATGCGCACGCCCTCGACCATCTTGGTGACAATTTCGGGACGTCCAACCGTGAGCTCGAAACCTTCGCGGCGCATCATTTCGATGAGAATAGCCAACTGCAGTTCGCCGCGGCCAAGGACCTTGAATGTGTCGGGTGAGCCGGTCTCCTCCACCCTGATGGAGACGTTGGTGAGCAGCTCTTTCTCAAGCCGCTCGCGCAGATTGCGGCTGGTGACGTAATTGCCTTCGCGGCCAGCAAATGGCGAGTTGTTGACACTGAACTGGATGGCGATGGTGGGCTCGTCGATGACGATAAGCGGCAGCGGCGAAGGGTTATCAACACTGGTGAGCGTCTCGCCAATGGTGATGCCTTCAACGCCCGCGACAGCGATGATGTCGCCCATCGTCGTCTCAGTCGTCTCGGTGCGCTTGAGGCCGTTGAAGGTGAAGAGCTTGGTGATCCTGGTCTTTTCGAGCTGGCCGCTGCGCTTGGAAATGAGCACGTCGTCGCCGGCATGCAGTGTGCCCTGGAAGACGCGGCAGATGGCGATGCGGCCGAAGTAGTCAGAGTAATCGAGGTTTGTGACCAGGATTTGCAGTGCGCCTTCAGCGTCGCCGGTAGCAGCGGGGATGGTTTTCACGATGGTTTCGAAGAGCGGCTGCAGGCTCTCGCCCGGTACTGCCAGGTCGAGCGTTGCTGTGCCAGCCTTGGCCACTGCATAGAGGACAGGGAAATCGAGTTGATCTTCCTCGGCATCGAGATCGATGAAGAGATCGTAAATTTCGTCGAGCACTTCCTGAGGGCGCGCGTCGGGTCGATCAATTTTATTGATGACGACGATTGGCAGCAGCTTGGCTTCGAGTGCCTTGGCGAGCACGTAACGGGTCTGCGGAAGCGGGCCTTCAGCCGCGTCAACCAGCAGCATGACGCCGTCAACCATCTTGAGGGCGCGCTCCACTTCGCCGCCGAAGTCGGCGTGGCCGGGCGTATCGACAATGTTGATTTTGCCGCCTTCGAAGTTGATGGCGGTGTTTTTGGCGAGGATGGTGATGCCGCGCTCTCGCTCCAGTTCGTTCGAGTCCATCACCCGGTCGGCTACTTGCTCGTTGGCACGGAAGGTGCCGGATTGGCGCAGCATGGCGTCTACGAGCGTGGTCTTGCCGTGGTCAACGTGGGCGATGATGGCGATATTGCGTATCGTCTTAGTCACAGGAGCAGTTTTTCCTTCGTATTGGTTCGGCCAATGGCGGCCTTGAGATCAACGACCATCCGATCGCGCCGCAATCCGCGCAGCCTGCGAGCCCTAGATGGAGTACAAAAGTGCTGGTAGCCGCACAATGCGGCAGTTTCCATTCTACCAGCAGGGGCATTTGGGCCCTTAGAGGACGACCCAGATTGCTTCGAAGTCTTGTTGTTCACGCCTTGTTGTTCACACCCACGAATCGTGCATTTCGTCACTTTCCAGCCATTTTGGGGGCTTCTCAATCGTTTGGAGGTGAACCGCCTAGGGCTTCATTCGATATCGTAGAAACATGGGTCGGAGTACGTGTTGCTGGGCCGTAACTTTCTTGCTTGTCGCGGTTTCTGGAGCCGCTCAGGATAGCAGGTCCGCAGTGGTCCCCGCGCAGGAGGCGCGGCAGCTGGCTCCCAAGGATGTGAAGGTGCCCATGCTTTCCGGCGGAATTCACCTGTCGGATTTCGCGGGCATGAAACCGCGACCTGAGCTTCGCGATCAGCTCGCAGAGGTGACGGACTTCATCCAGAACCAGCCGCGCGACGGCGAACCTGCGACTGAGAAGACCGAAGTGTGGATGGGACACACCAAGACCACACTTTATTTTGTGTTCATCTGTTTCGACACTCACCCAGGTGAAATTCGCGGCACCTGGC
>JANXQR010000818.1 GCA_025353435.1 Acidobacteriota bacterium
ATCGTCATGATAGAAACCGAATCCCGGCAATCCCTCCGGCATGAATCCGAACTCCCCCGCACCCGAGTAACGGAAGAACGTCGTGTCGCCTTTGGCAAAGCTGTGGTCGAGCCGCACAGTCCCCTGGTCGTTAGTCATCCGCTGCTTGCGCATGTCCAGGTAGTTGTTGGCGTCGTTGCCCGCGCCCACAACCGTCGGCTGGCCCATCATCGTCATGCCGCCCATGTCCATCGTGTTGGGCGGCGGCGTGTATTTGTTCAGCATCACCGAGGCAGCGTGCGTTAGCCGGCCTGGCGGAATCACGTTCATCACACCGTTGTATTGAAACTGCTGCCGAATGTACTGCGGATTGTTCTTGCTCGCTGGCAGACTGGGATTGAATCCAGGGTTGGGCTGCGTCGTGGTCGGGTCGTAGATGTCCACGCCGCTCTGGCTGAAGTCGCCCGAAGCCTCGGCCGCCGTCGGCACCGTGTCCACCATCGCCATGGTTTCCACGTTGCGCAGGCCTTCGTAGTTCACAAAGAAAAACGTCTTGCCCGCACGCCACACCGGCCCGCCCACCGACGCGCCAAAGTTGTTCTGCACCAGAAAATTCGAGCCGCCCATCTGGTTGAACGAGTGCGCGTCCATCGCGCCGTTGCGCAGAAACTCATACGCGGTTCCGTGAAATTTGTCGCTGCCAGACCGCGTAACAATATTGATCTGTCCGCCGCCCGCCCCGCCCATATCAGCCGAGTAGCTCCCCGTCTGCACCTGGAACTCCTGCACCGCGTCCGGCGAGGCGCTCAGGTTCTGAGTGCTGAAAGTTGGATCGGTATTGGTGGCGCCGTCAAGCAGAAAATAGTTGGCATTCGGCCGGCTCCCGCCAATCGACACCGCCGAGCGCTGCCCCGGTCGCCAGTACAGCGGATTCATGTCGCCCGTCGATGCCCCGTGGCTCACGTGCGCTCCTGGCACCGTCAGCACCAGGTCAATCAGCATGCGTCCGTTCAAGGGAAGGGAATCAACCGACCGCTGGTCCACCACCGCGCCCACGCTCGCATCCTGCGTCTTGAGCAACTCGTTCGAGGCCTGCACGGTTACCGTCTGCGTGTCATTCGCGAGCCGCAGATGCAAGTCGATCGTGGCCTGCTGGCCCACTTCAAGATTCACAACCTGTGTGAATCGAGCGAAGCCCTGATTATCCACCGTCAGCGTATAAGCACCCGGCTGTAGGCCGGCAATCTCGTACAGGCCGGCCTCGTTGGCTGAAACCTCTCGCTCGGCCCCTGTTCCGTTGGCCTGAATGTGCACATGCGCCCCGGCAATCGGATGCCGCTGGGGATCAAGAATCGCGCCGCGGACATCCGCATAGTTGCTCTGTGCGTGAACGGCAGTAAGTCCAAGTGCGACCGCAGCGACGGTAAAAATGAATTTGCGAAACATGGCTCTCCTAAAGGTGAAACTTCAACTTCAAAACTTCTGTATCGATCCACTGGTCCTGACTGCTGACCGGGACTGCTGATCGGGGTTGCGAAATTCCACCGCGGCTGGCCGGCATCGCGGTGGTGTTTTGTTCATGCGCATTCCGTGAACCGCAGGGGAAGCAAAACCTCACGGAAGTGAGCGCAGGGAATCCGTACAAGTGTCGTCGCTCTGGGGCGCACCCGTCATCGACCAATAGGTTGAGTTTTGCAGGATGGGCTTAGTGGCCGGGTGGGCACCCGGCCATCAATTCCCAGGCACAGAATATATTGCAATCTGGTCACGCGTCAGCACCGCGAGCTGCGAGCTATCCGGCGCCAGCGCGTATCCATCGCGGCTCGATGAGGGCAGGTTCACGCGCACGCCCAGCAGTCGCTTGCCATCGTTGGCGCGATAAACGCCAAGTTCCTCTGAAGAGAAATCCGACGCGCTGAATGGGTCTCCGGGAACCAGCGACATACTCGACTGCACCGTCTTCACGGCGAAAACCGCTTGATTCGCACTGCCCTTGGCGCCATGGCCAAAGTCATTCGAGCTTGCGTAACTCTTCAGAGCCAGCTTCCCACCCGCATTCAGCACACGATATTCGCGCGCCTCGCTCTTATCGCAGCTCACTAGAAAAATAAGGTCCGGCGAAAAACTGGAAAGCTCCGGCGTGCAACTTGAATTGAATCGCGCAAGCGTTGAAATCTGGTTGTCCCATGTCAGCATGGACACGCGATAGCGCTTGTTCGGCAGCGCCAGCAGCTTGGCCTGACCCTCATTCAGAAGCGTCGGCGCCATCACGCCCGACCGCGCGGTTGACTTGGCGATAGGCTCGAAATTGCGATTCAGAACCAGCACTTCAACATCTTCTTCCGGCTCGCCGCTCAGGCTCTCACTCAGCTCGGCATGCAGCTGCGCCGTGTGTCGCTCGCGGATCACGCCCACCGCAACAAAGCTGCCGTCCGGCGTCACCCGCACAAAGGACAATGGTCCGTCGAGGGGGACCCGGTTCAAGATCTTCAATCCTTCGCCGTACACACGTAGCTCCGAACCCACATGCACCAGCACGCGACCGTCGGCAAGCGGCCAAAGGTATTCCCGGTCGTCCGCCAGGTCCCAGTCCACCGTGTGCGTAACCTTGTGCGTCCCCGTATCCACAACCACCGCCCGAATCACGCGAAGAGTCATCCCCGCTCGGCCCAGCGCATGCCGCGGCGCAAGTCCGTGCGGATTGAATGCCACCAGCAATTCTTTTGGGCCGAGATACGCCAGCGCCTCATCATTGTCGAAGCTGTTCATCTCCT
>JANXQR010000006.1 GCA_025353435.1 Acidobacteriota bacterium
GAATCTGCACGCAGCGGCGGTGGCGGTGCATGTCGCGAAAGCCGCCGATGTCCATGAGAATGTCAAAGCGTAGTGCGGCCCCGGCGTGGAACGCGCGCAGAGCTTCATCGTGCCGGCCGCGATGGCGCAGGCCCACTTCAATAATTTCGTTAACCCGTGCCTCAGGAAGCCCTGCAACCACATCCCGAACCTGTCGGTAGGAGTAATCACTGCCCCAATAAATCAGCGTAGCCGCCAGTTCGACTTCGAGCGTTTCCGTACGCTCCACCAGGTCGACCACCGGCGCGGGCGCAATGGGAACACCACCCATCACTTCCGCAGCAACCTGTTCGATGTCAGTGCGGGTCTTCATCAGATAGGCGTCGGGTTCGGCGTATTTCACCAGCGTCGGAGCGGTCCGCACCTCGCGGGTCAGCATCTCCCCTGCACGTTCGCTGAGGCCCGGATCAATCTGCGCAATCTCCGTCACCAGGGCAGCACCCGCCTGCCCGCTCACGTTCCATGCCGGACCGGTGGCGGCATCGCGAAGCTTGGCACCGAGTTCACGAATCTCCGCCGCAGGGTGCGACAGGAGCCGGGAAACCTGCGTTTCCAGCGTCCGCGCGTTCACAATCTGCCCAAGCGAGGTGTTCGTAGCCAGCGGCAGCAGGTAGCGCGCCACGTCAAAAGCTCGCGCCTTGAGGGTTCGTTCGTATGCTTCGGGCTTCATCGCTTCCGGACGGCCCACGCGCTCTCGCAACGCCCCAAGCACCGCAGCCGTCGTGCGCTGATACGCCGCGAACAGCCCATCCGCCGTTTCGGCGTACAACTTGCCAGAAGCTGGATCGGAGCCAAAATCCGGAAAATACCAGCCCGACTTCATGAAATTCTGATAGCGCGTAGACCGCTCCTGCCCATCCCAGCGCGTCTCATCCACAAGCACGATCGCCGCCAGCAGGCTCAGCCGCTCGACAGCAAACGCCACGTGAGCCAGATCGGCGATCGATCGATGCCCATACTGAAAGTAAAACGTGTTGAGGAACTGCTCAGCGCGCTGGGCACTGATCTCGGCCAGCGATTCGCGCATCGAAAGTGCTGAACGGGAGTATTTGGCCATGGCGTAGGCCAGAACCTCAGGATCGGCGCCGTGAACGGCATACACATCAGTTCGATTTTGGGCGCCGGTGGGGAGAAAAGTTTCGCTGGACATGATTGAGGGCTCGCGACCAGAATACGGCATTGGAATCAATTGCATTTGCATTCGGACTGGTGCAGGATTGCTGGGGAAGATTACCCTCCTGTTGAATGATCGTGGGAATCGGGAGTAGGGGCCATGCGGGAATTCCTGGTGAGAACGTCGCATCGACCGCGGCCACTGCCATCGGGCCGCTGGGTGATGACCCAGAAGTGGAACGATCTGCTGTTTGCCCACTGGCCGGTTCCGTCCCAAGTCATCGCGCCACTCATTCCAGACGGTTTACAGGTCGATACATACAATGGCTCGGCGTGGCTCGGAGTGGTCCCCTTCTGGATGGATCGCATCAAGTTTCGCGGCATTCCCACCATCCCGGGCGCACGCACTTTCCCTGAAATCAACCTCCGCACCTACGTCCGCGACCGGCTTACTGGAATACAAGGGGTCTTTTTTATTTCGCTTGATGCCGGAAATCTGCTCGGGGTGACCTTCGCGCGGATGTTTTTCAACCTGCCTTATTACTGGGCGGAGATGCATTGCGAGCAGCGCTCCGAGCGCGAGTTTGCCTACTACAGCCGGCGGCGAATGGCGTCTCAGCCAGTAGTCTTCAAGGCTCGTTACCGGGGACTGGGACCCACCCGGAGACTGGCGGAAAGCCGCCCCGGAAGCCTGGAGTACTTCCTTACCGAGCGCTACTGCCTTTTCACGCGCGGGCGCGACGGCCAGCCCATGCGCGCCAACATCCACCACGTGCCGTGGCCGCTCGAAGAGGCGGAGGCGGAGATCGAGCAGAATGACCTTGCGTCGGCCGTCGGCATTCATTTGCCCGATATCCCACCAGTGCTGCACTACTCCCGCCGCCTTGCTGTGTACGTCTGGCAGCTTGAGCGCCTGCGCTCGGCGGTCGGGGCAAGCCGCGTTCCGGCTGCCGCGGCAGTTCCATCGACCTGAGACTCTTGCCTGCCGAACTTCCGCCCCGCGACGCTACTTTCCCGGGCAAATCGGCTCAGTGAATGACGATATCCAGCTCCCGCGCTTTTTGGTCGGAGAAGACCTTCCGCCCCAACAGCACGAAGCCCACTAGCGCGATCACGTCAAAGATCATCACCGCAATCAGGTCGGGCTTGGGCCAGCTCGAGGCGGTCATGTAGGGAGTCGTCATGCAGGACAGGGTCGCGCCAAAGCTGGCCCACCAGCGATGAATGGCGCTCCATGATCGCCGTGAAGACCAGGCCACGAAGAGCGCCAATGCCACAATTGCCCACACAATCCCCAAAGCCAGGGCGGTCCAGAAAGGCTGAATTGGCTTGGGCACAAAGATCTGGCCGATCAGGTTGAACCACGCACCGCCCATCACGAATGCGACTCCGCCCACCAGCCATGCGGGAACGGTACGGCGTGAATGGTCCAACGAGGGCACTCCGAACCCTCTCAAAAGGTATGCCAGCCCGATAAGCAGCCCGATGGACGCGAACCCGATGGCAAAGGCAAGAATGGGCGGACGATAGGGCGCCACATGCATCCGAGGAAGGGCCTGTTGGGTCCATCCATACCAGGCGATGCGGCAGCCAAGCAGGAAGAACACACAGGCCACTACCAGGCCTCGCGTGCGGAGCCATGGCTGACGGCTGCGTTGGGGGAAGAACAGCTCCGTCAAATGGACCGGAACCACCACCACCCATACGCTCTCAAACCCAAGCATAAACAGGAGATAGACCAGGTTCACGCCCCATACCCTGCCATAGTCGGCATGTGAGCCCGGGAAAGGCAGCGGCGCAAGAGAAGTCTGCTGAATGATGAACTCTTCCGCAATTGAAAGACCAAGTCCGAGCAGAAAAAGGCTCGTTGCTCCAGCGCGCCAACGCCGCGCGAGTTCGCGGCAAAGCAGCGCACCCACGCCCCAGACCATCACTTCGGGGATGTAGACAAACAGCACGCTCAAGCGCGTTGAGCCGCTCAGGACCTCGCCAATGAACGGGGCCAGAAGAATCAGCGTCCAGATAGGCCCGGCAAACCTGGCGCCTTTTGAAGGCGCAGTAACCGCGATTTCTGAGTTGATTTTGGTCTCCATGATCAATCCTTTCCGTTGCCGGCCGCCTGCCGGCTGGCTGCAGCGCCTTTCAACAGGTATTCGGTGTTCCACGTGAGCTTCCCGGCCCTGACATCCACTTCCAGGCTGCCAACCCAGGCAAGCTCCGCCTTCAGCATTGCCAGCAGATACTCGCTTTCCACCAGGTTGATCCTCAGAACATGGGCCGAAGCGGCGGTCAGTCCGGCGATCAGGCCGTCGATCTGCCATTGCAGTCTCCGGCAGCGTTCCGCTAACTGCAGTGCCGCTTCGTCAGGAGGAAGGTGGAGCAAGAAGCTCATTGCCGCCATGAACTCCGACGACTCCTGCCGCGGCGTCGAGATGATCCGCCGCAGTACATCAAGGAGGCTTTCCGTTCCGGCCGGCGCAATCCGGTAGGTCGTGCGCTCGGGACGCCGGCCCTCGCGGCTGGTGTTCTCCACCTCGATCAGACCAGCGCGTTCCAGCCGGCCGATAGCGTGGTAGAGCGAGCCCCGCTTCAGGGCAAGAATCTCGTCCTTGTGTCTTTCCTTGAGCAACCGTTGCATCTGGTAGGGGTGCATCGGCGCTTCTCGAAGGAGCGCAAGCACCGCAATTTCCCAAATTCCGAATTCTTGAGTCATATAGTTCATATGAACTATATCAAAGGAACTATACTGCCACAAGAGGAAATTCTGCGATCCCGCAAATAAACAACGAAATGGACCTCAATAGGGGTCCGGGACCGGCTTTAAATGTCGGCCTTCGGAACGCTACGGACCGCATCCGTAAGCCCGACTCGATGAGAGTGGGATCGATGGCAAATCTTGAGCGAAGAATCGCGCCCGTCACGGGGTCGATCGAAGATCGATTATTGGGCGTGTGGACGAGCGAATACGCCTTCAATTTGCAGGCAATGCCCAGACACACGATCCACGAAGACGGGATCGAAGCTGACGGGCAGGAAGCCCATGCTTTCGAACAATGCAAGCATTTCAGGGAACAGCAACTGCCCCTCGTAGAGCGGCACAAACGAGAGTTCGCATTCAATTACCTGGACGCGAGGCAGTGTTTCTATAGCACCGCGAAGCACAAGATGCTCAAAGCCTTGAACATCCATCTTGAGCATCAGAGTCTGGTTAGGGCCAACAACATCCCTGGCGGCGCTGTCCAGGGTCTTAACAGAAATCTGCTCCGCCGAAATGTACTCAATCTCCGGAGCGCTCTCTCTATGCGCATCAAGCATGGGCATCAACGAACTTGACATACCCGAGTTGGAAGCTACGTTGATCGAAGCCACACCATCTTCAGCACCGAGGACGAAATTAAAGGCGATCCAATTCGTATCCGCAGCGGCTCGCCTTGACAAGTCTTTGAATGCGGCACTTGTCGGCTCGAAGGAGATGATTTTGCCTTCAAAGCCCCAGGCACGAAGGGAGGCACCGTAGCCGCCAATGTTGCCTCCAACGTCGAAAACGGTCTGGATTCCGTGGTACCGCAGGATGCCGGCGAGCCGCGAACCGGCAGGATCGACTAGCGATTTCATTCGTTCCGTACGCACTATCTGAAAACCAGCCGCTTGCGCGGCCGCGTGCACACCTTTTTTCATAGATTCGTAAAGGGTCATCAAAATATCCTTCCATCTGATTTGAAGGGACGGGGAGAGAATAGACCTGAATCCGTGTTCCAAGTAGTGGCGAATCGACGTCAAGCCTGTCAACTCCTGCGAGATGCTGGCAGGACTCCAGTCGAAAACAATGGGGTCGCAACTTCAACCATGATAATCGAGTTCGGGTCGGTGGATTTCATCTTGAACCACCGGCTCGGCGTCATGTTTCTTCAACGCGGAAGCGCAATCGATTAGAGTAGAAACTGGATGGCCGATCCACACATCCGTAGCCGATTGCGTTGAAACGGGACGGGAGACCTGGCGGTTTCGCAGCATCTCGGCCTTCCCTGGATCTCGTTGACCGGCATTTGCCGGAAGAGGCGCGCAGCTTCCCGGTGCGTCCATCAGAAACTACATTGCGACGGGACTCAAGGCAGCGAAGGCGTCATCCATGGAGAAGATGATTTGTCTGGTTTTGCAAACTTCTTGAGTAGCAAGTTCCGATCTGACAAAACCAAGCGACGACTCCATACTCTGTTGATCTATATGACCGGGCAGGGCCTGGTGCAAATGCTGAGCCTTTCCGTCGGGCTGCTGCTGATGCGCTGGTTCAATATTGAAAACTACGCGCAGTTCAGTGTCGCTTTCGGTTTCCAGACAACCCTGGGGCTACTCTCGGATTTTGGCTTCGCTGGAACGATCATCGCGTTGGTAGGATCGCGCGGCAACGATCCCGCCGTGGTCGGCTCCTACATCCGCACCGGGCGACATCTGCGCAACAGGATGCTTCTGTGGCTCACCCCGTTCGCCGCCATTTTCTATGTCTTCATTGCCCGGCAGCACCACTGGGGTGTCGTGAGTAGCACCCTCCTGTTTGTTTCGATTGTCGCTTCAATCTACTTCAACGGCATGGTTTCGTACTACGGCGCGCCCTTGCTGATCCGGAACCGGCTTTCCCTGTACTATCGCCATCAATTGGCGGGCGCGGCCTTTCGAATTACCCTCTGCGCCCTGCTCTACTGGTCCGGCGGACTGTTTGCCTGGTCGGCGAGTTGGGTTAACTGTTTGGGATTCTTTCTTATTGGCTGGCTCAATGAACGCGCCTCACGCCCCTTCATTTCTCTTGCAGCCAAACCCGACCCGGCCGTAACGAGCCAAATGGTGCGCTACGTCATGCCCAACCTGCCGAGTTTGATTTTCTATTCTCTGCAGGGCCAG
>JANXQR010000064.1 GCA_025353435.1 Acidobacteriota bacterium
CAGCTTTTTCCTTTTGGCGCTCATTGACGACGATATTAGATTCAATGGGTATCAGTGCATTCTCTTGAAGAATGTAATGCAATTAAGTGTGCCGGCGAAGTATGACGAGTTCTACGTCGCCGCTTTGCGAAAACGGAAGGAACGCATTGCACAAAAGCCAAAGATTAATTTGGAAAACGTTTCTGAGCTGCTCGAATCGGCTAACCGGCTATTCCCTCTCATTACAGTTTACCGCGAGGAGATCGCCCCGGACTCCTGCTGGATCGGTCGCGTAGCAAGGATCTCGAATTCTTCCCTGCTCCTGCATGAGATCGACCCTGCTGCAGTGTGGGATGAGAAGCCGAGAAGGCATCGTTTGTCGGATATTACCCGAGTGGACTTCGGGGGTGCTTACGAAGAAGCGCTGCTTCTTGTCGGCGGCGAGTTGAAGGCGGGAAAGGCGCAATTGAAGCATGGCCGCTAAGAACGCATTGACGACTTCCGGGACGAAGAAGCGATCAGTCAATCGAGACCTCGCCCCCGAGCGTATCGCAGCCATTCTCAAGGGACTCGATGAAGCCTATCCCAACGCCATCTGCGCGCTGAACCACAAGTCACCATGGGAGTTGCTGGTCGCGACAATTCTCTCCGCGCAATGCAATGATGTGCGCGTGAACATGGTGACACCGGAGCTCTTCAAGCGCTTCCCTACCCCGGCGGCAATGGCCAAGGCTTCGCTTCCCGAGCTCGAAGACATCATCCGCACCACTGGGTTTTTCCGCAACAAGGCGAAGTCCATTAAAGGCGCGGGGGAGACGATTAGCAAGAAGTTTGGCGGCAAGGTGCCGCAAACACTCGAAGAGCTGATCACCGTTCCCGGTGCAGCCCGCAAGACCGCCAACGTGGTCTTAGGTGTCTGCTTTGGCAAGGCAGAGGGCGTGGTCGTCGACACGCATGTATTCCGAATCGCGCGCAGGCTCGGTCTTGCGAAAACCGACACGGCTCAGGGAGTCGAACAGGAGCTGATGAAGGTAATTCCGAAGCAGAAGTGGATCGACTTCTCCCACCAGATCATCCATCACGGCCGGGCGGTGTGCGACGCGCGCAAACCGAAATGCCAGAACTGCAACCTTGAGCAGTTGTGCCACTCCAAAGACAAAACCTGGCATTCGTGAATGGAGCTTCCAGCTACGAGCCGCTAGTAGCTCTTACCTGATTGGCGAACCAAGAGCGCGCACCGTAGCTTCGACCAATCCCGGAATGTCGTGCGGATCGGCTTCAATCGCTGGTTCCCAGCCGAACTCGCGCAGGGTCTGGCTGGTGATCGGTCCGATTGAAATGGCGGGCACCGTAAAAAGCGGAAACTTAATTCGGGCCCTCTGCGCCGCCTCGGCAAGATGCGTCACACTCGAGGAACTCGTAAACGTTGCCGCGTGCAACTGGGACCTGAGCGCTTCTCGAAGCGCATCCGGAGCTTCCTCCGGCAAGATGTTGCGATAGGCATCGGCCACGTCGACCTTTGCCCCGGCCTTGCGCAACGCATCTGGAATCAGGTCCCGCGCGACTGAAGCCCGCGCCAGAAGAATCCGCTTTCCCGCCATTTGCCCGGACAGCCCTCGCAGCAAACTCTCGGCCACGTAGCTCTCCGGAACAAAAGTCACTTCGAGACCGCCCGTTCGCAATGCGCTGGCAGTGGCTTCGCCCACCGCCGCCACTTGCGCGCCTTTGGCAGGCGCAAGGTCCACGCCGAGTTCCGCCGCGCGCTCCGCTACCGCCCGAACCGTGTTGGCGCTGGTAAAGATGAACCAGTCGTATTGAGGTATTTGCAGGAGTGCTCGATCGAGATCCTTGAAGCTTTTGGGCGGGCCGATTTCGAGAACCGGCACTTCAACCGGTTCCGCCCCAAGCGCTCGTAGGCCATCGCTCAGCTTGCCTGCCTGGTGCGCGGCGCGCGTCACCAGAACGCGGCGGCCAGACAACGGCAGAGTCATAGAGCGGCTTCGGCGCCGGCTTGCGCTGTAATTTGGATGAGGGAGCCTGCTCCGGCTTCGATCAGTTTTCGCGCCACCAGTTTTCCCAGCGAAACGGGATCGGTTCCAGCGCTGTCCGCCGTTTCATGGATGCGGATAGCCTGGCCGGTTGCGGGGTCTGCAACCACACCAAAGATCTCGACTGCCGCATGGTCCTGCCCCAGCATCCGGCAATGGATCCCGATCGGCACCTGGCATCCGCCACCCAGCGCCGCCAGTGCCGCACGCTCCGCAGTAACTGCATAGCGCGTACCCGGATTGTCGAGAAACTTGAGCGCCTCGATGGTCTTCAAGTCGCCGTCACGCGTTTCGATTCCTAGTGACCCCTGCCCTGCAGCCGGACAAAAATCCTGGGGCTCCATGCGTTGACGAATCCAATCTGTTTTTTCCAGGCGGTCAAGGCCGGCCGCGGCCAACAGAATTGCGTCCACCTGTCCATCCCCTAACTTGCGCAGCCGGGTGTCCACGTTGCCGCGGAATTCGACCGCCTCAATGTCCGGCCGTAGCGCCTTCAACTGTGCGCGCCTGCGCTGGCTACTGGTGCCCACAACTGCTCCCGTAGGTAGCGAGGCCAGATCTGAAAACTTAACGGACACCAGTGCATCGCGCGGGTCCACACGCGGCGGCGTGGCGGCGAGCGCGAAGCCCTCGGGCAACTGAGTTGGGAGGTCCTTGAGCGAGTGCACGGCGAGATCGACGCGGCCCGCGAGCAACGCGTCCTCAATCTCCTTGGTGAACATGCCCTTGGTTGTGCCGGATTGAGCCGCGACTTGCGCGAAGGTCACAGCCTGCAGCCGGTCGCCGGTGGTCTTGATGACTTCAATTTCGACGGTGTGGCCCTGAGAAACAAGAAGGGCCCTGATATGGTTGGCCTGCCAAAGGGCAAGTTGCGAGCCGCGGCTCCCGATGCGCAGGTTCATCGGCGACCTGCCACGCTGGCTTGCTTCACGGGAACACCCTCCGGCGCGCGCCCGCTCGTATTGTTTGGATTGGAATCATCGATTTTCTTCGTTTCATCCGCCGCACCCTTCACCAGTTCTGGCGTAGCGGGTAGCGACCACGTCTCGCAGAGTGCTTCTACCCGCGCTGAATCATTGTCACGCGCTGCCTGCTTCAGCGCCAGCATGGGCGGATGGAGAAACTTGTTGACCAGCCCGCGGGTTAGCGCTTCAACGGCCTCCAGTTGCTCCGGCGTGAGGGTGACAAGCCGCGCCTGCATGCGGCGATGTTCGGCCTGGCGAAGCTCTTCTGCCTGGCGTTGCAGGGCCACAATTGC
>JANXQR010000070.1 GCA_025353435.1 Acidobacteriota bacterium
GGTATCTCGATGGTTGACACGTTGAACGTCAACATCGCTCACAACACGGTGGCCGCCAACACCACAACGGCTTCGGCGGGAATTCTGTTCGAGACCATCGGGGCTCCCATCGCCAGTTCTGAGGGAGCCAATTGCACTACCAGTGCGACAACCTCGTGCCCTCAACCCTCAGGCCTGGTCACGATCCCGAACAGCAGCGGGCTGCAGGCGAATCTGCCTCCCGCCGGCACAGCGTCTCGTCCGGGTGTTACCTGCCCTTCGCGCCACTATCAGGGGACGGCTCAAAAGGATGGAATCTGCCGGACCTACTCGTACCCCTACCTGGCTGACAACATCTTCTGGGATAACAGCGCCTACTACATCGGCGTTGGCGCTTTGAGCGCACAATTCCAGCAGAATGTCGTCTCTCTCTATAACGCCTTCACCACCACTCTTGCACCGACCCAGATAGCAACGGGCGGATGCCCGGCGGGTGTCAGCTATTGGGACATCGGCGTTCGCGGTGATACCGGTCCATCAAACCACGCCCCCGGAGTCACCCTGGCCCCGACTTATTCCGTACTAACCGATGCGGCAACGGATTACGCAGCCACCAGCTTGCATAACACCGCAATCAACCCGGCCTTCAAGACCCAGTACTGTGACGGCTCGCGGACGCCTCCTGAGTTTGGCGCCTCAGGCTTCAGTGTGCCGCCGGGAATCTCCGACGCCTCAGTGCCCAACCCCATCTTCAACTTGACGCCGGTGGCGACAGTTGACGAGGGCAACAACTGGATCAACCTTCGCTGGGGCCCACTGTCACTGACCAACCCAACCGTCGTAGGGACGGATGGAAACTATGGTGGTGGCGCTCCTCTCGGCAACTATGCGCTGGCCAAAGGTTCACCGGCTATCGACTACGTTCCTAACAGCACCTTCAACAACGTGGAAGGAAATGTTGGTCCTCAACTTCTGTTCGACTTCTTCGGCAATAAGAGGCCGGACACTGCCGGGGTCAGCGTAGACGTAGGCGCGGTCGAGTCTCAAGGAGCAGCCACTGCGTCGCTCACAGTTACACCGGCTTCGCTCACGTTCGCATCAACCAATACCGGTTCCACAAGCGCCTCGCAGAACCTCACCCTGACCAACAGTGGTGCAGCTGGCGCCACTGGCATTGCCATCGCAGTCAGCGCACAGTACACGCGGATCACCACCGGAGCCTTCCCTGGCGGTGCTCCCAATTGCAACGCCGCTGGAACCCTGGGCGCGGGCGCCTCGTGCACCATCAAGGTGGCGTTCGCTCCCACATCGACTGGAACCATAACCGGGACAGTTACGATCACGGCCAGTGTCCCAGTCAACAATTCGCCAGTCGCGTTGACAGGAAGCGGCGCAACCCCGCCACCACTGCCAACCATCACATCGATCGTTCCGAATACCGGATCGCGTGGCGACCTCCTGTTGCCGATCACGATTACCGGCACCAACCTCACCGGCGCTACCGCAGTGAATGTGTCCGGCACAGCAATTGCGGTCGGCCCCATCACCGTGAACGCCGCCGGAACACAACTCAAGACCACCTTCACAATCCCGGCCAACGCTAACCGGTCGGCCCGGACTGTTACCGTCACCACGCCCGCGGGACCCAGCAACGGCTTAACCTTCACAGTCGTAACTTCGTCAGGTACGCTCGCCTTCACGGGTGCAAACGGCGGTACCCTCACAACGGTATTCGGCGCAAGAGTACTCACCTTCACTATTCCGGCTGGCCGAACCACGGCCACAAGCGTGGTGACGGTGACTAACACCGGCACGGGTGCGCTTGCGATCACCGAACAGACCGTGGGCCTCAACCCCGGTGGGGTGTTCAGTGTTACCGGCACAACTTGCCCGGCATCGCTGGCTGCGGCTGCCACTTGCACCATCACTCTGCAGTACGCAACACCGGCAACGGCACCATCGCTTCTGAGTTTGGGCACATTCGACGCCTATAACAACGGCAGCACTCCCAATGGTCTGCTTGCTTTGGTTGCGCAGTAACAGGCAGTAGCAGTAGGGATTCCGGGGTCTGGGGCAGCCCCGCCCCCGGAATCCAGCAATCTCTGACACGAGGGAATTTCAACAATGTTTGACCCAAGGGCAATCCAGTGCAAGAGAATGCTGTTGGCGGGAGTCTTCGCCAGCAGCATTTTCATTTCATCCGCAGCCGCTCAAACTTCGACCGCCCAACCCGCCTTGCAGCCCACCAGGCCTTCAGGGGTCCTGACTCCGTATCGAAATCAGCCCGCTCGAATCTCAAATCGCGCAGCGGCGATGTACGAGGCCGTGTGGGGCATCGAAGCCCCCACCGTCAAGGCGGTGGAATCAGGAGTAATCCTCCGATTCAACTACCGTGTTCTCGACCCTGAGAAGGCCAAGCCGCTGACCGACAAGAAATTCGAGCCAATATTGGAGTGTCCTGAAAAACACGTCAGCCTGGTGATTCCGTCAATGGAAAAGGTAGGGCAGTTGCGCCAGGCTCCCAAGACTATCGTGGCCGGAGAGTCCTACTGGATGGCATTCTCCAACAGCGGCCGACCGGTGAAACCAGGTGATCGCGTCGACGTCGTGATTGGGAATTTTCGAGCGCGAGGGCTCATTGTCGAGTAGAGTCGCCCAGGAAAGTCCGCACCATGTTGTTTGAGAAATGGAAGCGGGTTGAGCTTAGCAGCGCTCTAACTTGGACTGTCTATCCCAGATGTTTCAACAAGGCCAATCTCACATACAGAAAGAGCTGCCCATGAGCGAAATCAGATCTGCAAAGATATTGACCAGTGCGGCTGGATTGATGTTTCTGTTTGTGGGGCAAAGGCCTGCACGAGCCACCAGCGATCCGCACGGTGCGACGCAGGCGCAGGCCCAAGTTTTGCCCCGGGGCACGAGCGGCTGCAAACCCCGCCCTCAACGACGACTTTACGGGGCTCGACCACAGCGACGACCAGAAGTCGGAAATTGCGAAGATCCACCAGAGCACGGAGTCCCAGAAGGCGGCCGTCGCAAAAGCTGAATCATTGACTTCGGACCAGAAGGACGCCGTGATCCTCGGATTTACCCGCATGGAATATGGTCGAGACTTTAAGGCGCTCACCCCCATTCATCAAAGGTTGGTTCGCTCCAGAATGCAGGCCCGTCGCGCAGCGGATCAGGCGGCACACACCAAGCAACCGCCGGCACACTAGATTCAGCGCAACTCCGCAGCGTTGTGCCCTTTGCGCCCGCCTTGATCGGCCGCGACCCGAGAAATTCACCGAGTCTCCAGCGCCAACGAATCGGGCAGCATAAATTGATTTCCGTGCGACGGAATGCAACCAGAATTTCACGGCCTCATCATCTTTGTGATGCGGCGAATCATGCCCAACCGGCAACCTTCGATGGTTGAACTTCTGTTGACCTTCTTACCTGCCGCAAAAGTAATGACCCACACTACCCGCGGGTCGCTACCATTGTCTGTGTCGCTGGAAGTCGGACTTTGAGGATCAATCCTCCCTCGGGTCGGGAATGAAGCAGGATCATTCCGCCGTGCGCCTCCACAGCCCACTTTGCAATAGCCAGGCCGAGTCCAGCACCTCCAGCTTCGCGGTTACGCGCCATGTCTACCCGGTAGAATCGCCTGAATACATGTTGTCGTTCGCTCTCCTCGATTCCGGGCCCTTGGTCTTCCACGGACAGCTCGACCATTGGGGGGCGATCACTTTCTTTGGAGGCCGGCTTCCAGCAGACGCGAATTTCGCTGGAAGACGGAGAGTATTTGACGGCGTTATCAAGCAGATTCACCAGCGCCATGCGAAGAAAGCCTCGATCCGCCTTGACCTGCAGATCGGGATCTCCGTCCAGGACAATCGTCTGAGTCTTTTCTTCTGCCAGAACACCAACAATTGAGACCGTTTCGTGCACGAGGTCGGCGAGAGAGAACTGAGTATGATTCAGTTTGATTTCACCGGACTCCGCTTGTGCGATGGTCAGCAGCGTGTCAATCATTGAACTCAGCCGGGTCACTTCCTCGAGCATGCTGCCTATGATGTCCTGATATTTCGCGGGATTCTGTTGGCATTGGAGGCCGACTTCGCCCACGATTCGCAAGGACGCCAGTGGTGTCCTCAACTCATGGGAAACATCGGACGTGAACTGCTTCAGCTTTACGAACGATTCTTCCAGGCGTTCCAGCAAGCTGTTGAGCACCCGTGCCATATGACCAAATTCGTCATTGGGGTTATCAACCGGGATGCGATCGCCCAGGCTGCTGGCGGTGATTCGTTCCGTCAGCCGAGCCATGGCTTCAAGCGGATTCAGCGCCTTCCTTGCCATGCGATCACCCGTAATGCCGGCGGCAAGGAGCGCGAGCGGCATGGCAAAGGCAAGATCTTCGAGAAACTCGATTAAGTGCAGGCGCAGCGGCTCGGTGCTGTAGGCCACCCTCATCAAAAGGGGCCGTCCCTGGAAGAGATGGAGATGGCTGACGGCCAGCACTCGAGTGCCATCGGATAACTTGATTCGCCGGGCGAAGTAACGAATCGAGAACTCGTCTTTGAGCGGAGGTCCTCCCAGATCTTGGCCATTCAGTTTCTCGTTACGGAACAGGACTTCGCCCCGCTCGTTCATGACTTCCATCACCCGGTCAAGGAGCAACCTTGATTCCGCGTGGCCGTGGTAGTCCTCGTGCAACAAAAGGCGCCCATCCATAGTGAAGTAAAGGAGACCCTCGACGGTCTCGAGATCCTGCACCTCGCCATCATAGAGTTGAGCGCTTAGCTGCCAATAGTGCAGGAAACATGCCCCGCAAATGTACAAGCCGAGTACCAGGCTGAAGATCGCTGTGTACCATAGCGTCAGACGGATTCGGATCGATGTGGGCCGGAGTCGCATTTAGGTGTCCTCCGGTTTGCGCAGGACGAAGCCGACGCCACGCACTGTGTGAAGAAGCTTCACTGGGAACGGATCATCGAGCTTGCGTCGGATCCGCGCTATGTGTACGTCGATCACATTGTCCAGTGTCGTGTACCGAACCGGCGACCGCCACACATCGCGCGCGATCATCTCGCGCGATATAACAGTGCCACGATTTGCAAGCAAATACCCTAGTAATTCGAATTCCCTTGCCGTAAGCTCCAACGGAGTATTCCCTCGCACCACGGAATGCGCACCTATCTCCATCCGGAGATCCGCGAGCTGGAGAATGGAGGGGGTTTCGGGGTTAGCCCTGCGATGGAGAGCATGAATGCGGGCCAGTAGTTCAGGAAACGCGAATGGTTTGACCAGGTAGTCATCCGCTCCCATTTCGAGTCCGCGCACCCGATCATCCAGCGTTCCTTTCGATGTGAGGATCAGGACCGGGGTCTTCAGGCCATTCCGGCGCACGGCGCGCAGAATTTCCAGACCGCTCGAGCCGGGCAGCATCAGGTCCAGGAGAATGACGTCAAACGTGGATTCAAAAATGCACTTCATCCCCGCTTCGCCGGAGTTCACGATTGTCGTCTTGTATTCGTTCTCATGCAGTCCATCGGCTATGGCGAGGGCCAGCTTCATCTCGTCTTCTACGATTAAAACGCGCACCATGGTTGAGCAACGAATCTGAGGGTTGAGGAAGACAGCCCTCTATTGTATGGGTCGACCGCCAGGGAATTTCTGAGCCGGATTCGTCGGAAATACTTCGATCCAACTTGTGCAGCGGCGCAAATCAGATTACTGGGGTTGCGAGTACTACTGTAACTATACAAAGGTGGGGCTTGAATGGCTGCCGGGCGGCCCGCATCGTCTCCGTGCGCGCACGAACTATCGTCGACTCTTTCATGTTCAGTCTGCCCAATATTTGCTGAACTTGTTCCGTATAGAGGCGAGAGGTAGGGGCTTCTGAAATTTAAATCGGTGGTCTCGGTACCATCCCGTGAAACCCGAACTCCGCCACATGCTTATGACATTTGCGTGCCCGCTTTCCGACGACAAATACCCTGTGGCCGAATTCAAGGCGTCTCGCAGCGCGAGGAGTGCGCACATGGCCTCTGCGCTTTCCTTGACCGATCGGGATATGCGCCAAATTTTGACGCAAAGTAAAGAAATCGCCCGAAAAGCCGAACATCCGTCGGCTAATAGATCAGCTGCTCATTGGATGCCGACTGCTAATTCATTTCTCGCTCACCTGAGATATCCGGGAGAAAGACAACTTCTCCGGGACCACCTAGTTAGAGCCTCGGCGATCATCTCGCGACTGCCCGCGAGAATTGGCGTGCATCGAGCGGAGGTTTTTCAGCTTTCCAGCGATCCGCTGCTGATCGACAAGGTACGGGATATTGTAGGACTGTATCTCGATTCGCCCCATGAAGCGCTGGTGTTATGCGTCGATGAGGAGTCGCAGATCCAGGCTCTGAGCCTTACACAACCGGTGCTGCCGATGCGGGTCGGGAAGTTGGATCGCCGCACCCACGACTACAAAAGACATGGCGTCGCCAGCCTCTTTGCAGCCCTCGATATCGCCACCGGCCACGTCCTTGGCAAGTGTTATCGGCGCCATCGTTCGATCGAGCCCTTGGATTTCCTGAAGAAGATCGATGCTGCCGTTCCCTCCGATCTGGATGTCCGCCTGGAGCTGGACAACTACGGGACCCACAAGCCGGCTCTGATCCGTCGCTGGCTGCAGAAGCGGACACGCTATCAACTGCACTTTACTCCCACGCACGCCTGATGGCTCAATCAGGTCGAGCGCTGGTTTGCACTGCTTACACAACGACGGATCAAGCGCGGCTCACACAACAGCGTTGAGCAACTGGA
>JANXQR010000084.1 GCA_025353435.1 Acidobacteriota bacterium
GTCACGCAAACGCACACCTGAGCGGAAATGTGAATTCGAGTGCGAACGATGGAACCATTACGCGATTTGGGTGGAAGGCGCAAAACAAATCGTTGCTCATATTCTCCGGCGAAGCCTACAACGTGGAAATGGGAGTTTCGAACCAACTTTTCCCACAGGAACGTGACGAAACGCCGGGCTGCGTGCTCAACGCTACGCCTGAGGACACGATCAATTTCACGACCAGAGCTGCAAGCACCGGCAGTTCGACTGCGGCGGTTTTGTCAGACATCGAGGCTTTTGCCAACTTCATGCGGATGCTGGCTCCCCCTATCCCTGGTCCCTCAACGCCCTCGAGCGAGAAGGGGCGCGCGAATTTCGCAACAGTTGGCTGCGCCCACTGCCATACACCTTCGTTAGCCACGGGTGCCAAGATTGCCAGCGCTGCGCTTTCCAACCAGACGGCGAATCTCTTTTCTGATCTTCTGGTGCACCACATGGGCAAAGGCCTTGCCGACGGCATCACGCAGGGCGGCGCCGGACCTGACGAGTTCCGCACGGCTCCGTTGTGGGGCGTTGGGCAACGCGTGTTTTTCCTCCATGACGGCCGAACCGCCGACATTGTAGAAGCGATCAGAACCCACAAGAGCCATGGCAGCGAGGCAAACCTGGTCATTGAACACTTCAATAAGTTGAGCACCCAAGAGCAGCAGGAGATCATTGATTTCCTGCGCTCGCTCTAAGGCGCGTTCACTCTAATTGATCTCTTCTGACATTGAAAGCAGGTACACAAAGGCGGACGAGTCAGTGAGTTGCACCGCGCCCGAGCGCGTTCCGGGCGCCAGCGGGGCAGAATTGACCCCCACCGATGGCTCTTCACGCGTTGTCGAACCGAATTGACGGTAGAGGATCTGGACGGCCCGAACTTGAGAGCCGAACATACTTCCTCCCGTCAGTTGAGAACGATGGGGTCCTTGACAATCAGAAGGTAGGAAAGCGCGCCGAGAATCGAAACCATCGAGCAAATTACCAGGGTGAGATGGAAGGAGTGAGTCCGATCGAGAAGCCATCCAGTGATGATCGGCGCAAACGAGGCGCAGATGAAGCTTCCAAAATTCTGAATTGTGCCAACCGTACCAACGAATCCGCGAGGTGCGATGGACTGCACCAGCCCCCAGCCGGAGTTCCCAGCGAGATAGGTGAAGAACAGCGCCATGCCGATGGTAAATGCGGCTCCCATTGCTCCGGGAACGTATGGCACCAGCAACGTGCACGCAGCAGAACACGTCATCCCGGTCACGAGGAGTGTTCGGTGACTCCGGATGGCAGGCATTCCGCGGCGCACCAGAAAGTCGGCAATAATGCCGCTCAGCATCATGCCAACCGCCCCACATGAGAAAGGAATCGCTGCAATTAACCCGGTTTTGGCTACGCTGACATGATGTTCCGCTTCAAGGTAGTTTGGCATCCACGACATGTAGAGCCACACTGTGTAGTTAATTCCCCCAAAGCCCAGCATTATTCCCCAAATCGTGCGCAAGCGAAACAGGCCCAGCCATTGCGAGAGCGTGATGCGCGAGGGCTCACTCCTACGGCCAGAGGTTTCGAGGTAGGCCATTTCTGGCTCGTTGAGGGAAACATCTTTGCGATCCCGATAGAAGGCGTACCAAGCAACAGAAAGTATCATGCCGGGAATGCCGATCAGCACGAACATCCCCCGCCAGCCGAATGCCAGCATAGCGATGGTAAGAATCGGCGGAGCGAATGCCTGTCCGAGGGTGGTGCACGAGTTGACGATCCCCATCGGCGTTGCGCGATCGCGCACATCGAACCAGTCATGGACCGATTTGACGGCAGACACCACGAAGGGCGATTCCCCCACAGCCAGGCCGACGCGTGCGGCCGCGAAGGATGCGAACCCTTTCACAAAACCGGTCGCGGCCTGCGTCAAGGACCATAGAAACATTCCCACGCCCAGAATCAGCCGTTCGCCAAAGCGATCGAGCAGCACGCCCATGGGCAGTTGAGAGATTGCGTACGACAAGGAAAATATCGATAAGAGAACGCCCATTCGCGTGGCCGATATGCCAAGATCGGCGCGAATTGTGGTATTGGCGATGGCCAGGGAGCCGCGATCGACATAGTTGATGACGCCCGCGATCGAAAGGATGGAAACAGCGACGAATTGGATGCGTGCAATGCGGCGTGGCTTGTCAGGCCGGGAATCAGGAGCCATGCTCGATCGAACCATCCGATTCCGTCTCTAGCGATGCGACGGCAACGCCCAGTGTAGAGCATTGATCCCTGGATGCGTCATCTCGCCGAAGGCTTGTCAAATCATCCAGACGAGCGGACCGAGCGCGCGCGATGTAGAATCGGCGTTGCTTAATCAGAGGTGCCGAGATGGTTACCGAGAACTAGATCGGTTCTTACGCTAGTGACCGTGAGATGGCGTCGCAAATAACGACGAATGGCGATTCGTCAAAGAAGGAGAATTCGAAGTGATTCGATCAATGCTTGTTCGAATGGTTGTGTTGAGCGCGGTTGCGATCGCGGGCATTTCCGCACCGGTCGCT
The DNA here is from genome assembly GCA_025353435.1 of Acidobacteriota bacterium. Taxonomy (GTDB): domain Bacteria; phylum Acidobacteriota; class Terriglobia; order Terriglobales; family Acidobacteriaceae; genus Telmatobacter. The sequence continues at coordinate 2,556 of JANXQR010000084.1, forward strand.
TTGGCACGGCAGGCCCCCGCCAGTTCCAGCTTGGCAATTTCCGAATCCGCAGAAAGCTCGATGGCCCAGGCGCCGGAAAAGATCAAGACGACTATCGAACGACTGGACCCGGGTCTGGATCAGATCATTCCTGCCCACCCAGCCATTGAAAAAGTGGCCGGCGGCTTCATATGGACCGAGGGGCCTGTCTGGATGCCATCGGGATATCTGATGTTTGCCGATATTCCCAGCAACCGCATTCTCAAGTGGACTCCAGGCGCCGGTGTGAGGGTCTTCATGCAACCGAGCGGCTACCAGGGATCCGCTGCCTTCGGCGGTCCTGAGCCGGGCTCGAACGGCATGACGCTGGATCGAGCGGGGCGGCTGACGGTCGCGGGACATGCTCGGCAAAACGTGTGGAGGCTGGAACAGGTCGACGCCAAAGGACCGATTACTATCCTGGCCGATGCCTACCAAGGCAAGCGTCTGAATAGTCCGAACGACTTGGTGTACAAATCCGACGGGTCCCTATACTTCACCGACCCCCCGTATGGGCTTCGCACTCAACGGGACGATGACCCGGCTAAGGAATTGCAAGTGAATGGAGTGTATCGAATCCCCGGCGCTGCTCAGCAGAAACCCGGAACGGAACCTGCGCGCGCACAATTGCAGTTGCTCGTTCAGGATCTTCCTCGCCCCAACGGCGTTGCCTTCTCCCCAGACGAGAAGTATCTCTACGTGAATAACTCCGAGCCGCAGAAGATATGGATGCGCTATGTGGTGAAGCCCGATGGAACATTGTCTGACGGAGTGCTCTTTTTCGATGCGACTTCAGATCCGCGGCCAGGATCGCCAGATGGGATGAAGGTCGATCAGAGTGGCAATCTCTACAGCACCGGACCGGGGGGAGTTTGGATCTTTTCGCCGTCCGGCAAGCATCTGGGCACCATTGATCTCCCGGAGAAAGGGGCGAACGTGGCCTGGGGAGGGAGCGATCACAAGACTCTTTACATCACGGCGAGCACGAGCATTTATCGCATCACTTTGAAAATTCCAGGGGTCTATCCGCACGTTCGATGACGACGGCGAAGAAGCTGACAGTGCAGCGGAGCGGATAAACTTGCGCGTTTTTTATTTGCGCATGGAAGTGTCATTTTCATACATACAGTGCAATTCAGTCCATTGCGACCGGGCAATGCCGGAAAGGATTCAAGTCGGTCCGCAAGTTCGCCGCGAAAGGGCAGCAAGTCAGACCTGGCCGCTCTGTCCGTTGCCGTTCCTACGCTTGAGCATCCAGTAGATGGCAGTAATCAGCAGCAGAAACGGCATGAAACTCGGAATCGAGTATTCGAGGCCCTGCACGCTGAAAGTGCTCACGGCGATGGCTGCGAGAGCGACCAGAGCGGCGATTTGCGCCCAAGGCGAGATCGACAATCGGATCGGCAGTTGTGCGACACGCGCTTGCCCAATCGTCCGCCGAAAGGACAGGTGGGCGAGCAATATGATGATCCACACAAAAAACATTCCGGCCACGGCGACGCCGTAAAGCAGCAGGAATGCCCGTCCGGGAGCGAAGATGGCGAGCAAAATGGCCGCGGCTATCCCGGCCGTCGACACCATAAGGGCAATGTACGGTACTCCATTCTGGCCAAGACTTCCGAGCGCCTTGGGCACATAGCCGTCGTGCGCCAGCGAAAAGAGAGTCCGGCTGGTGAGGTAGAGATTTGTGTTCGCACTCGATAGCGCGGCAGTAATCACAACCAGATTCATGATCCCTGCGGCGTAGGGAATGCCGACCTTCGCGAATGCCAGCACAAAGGGACTGCCCGTGATGCCGCTGCCCATCATGTCCCACGGGGTCATCGAGAGCATCACGGTGATGGAGAGAACATAGAACAGGATGAGCCGAAGAATGACGGTTCGCATGGCGCGAGGAATGGTTTTTTCGGGTTGCAGCGCCTCGCCGGCGGTGATGCCAATGATTTCCACTCCCATGTAACTGGTGAGCGTGAGGCTCAAGGCAAGCCAGACTCCCTTCAGGCCGTGGGGAAGAAACCCTCCATGCGAAGTGAGATTTGTGAAGCCGATGGCACGCGCGGGGCCAACGCCAAAGATCAACCCGATGCCAATGAGTATGAAGGACACGATCGTGATGACCTTGATGATCGCAAACCAGTATTCGAATTCACCAAACTTTCCGACGCGCATGCCATTGACGGCGATCAAACCGATCGAGACTCCCACAACCCAGCCCCATTGCGGAACCGCGGGGAACCAGAGGGCAAAGTAAATTGCGACGGCCGTGACCTCCGCCCCGATGGCCAGGATTTGAACGAAGGCGTATGTTACACGAACCGCGAATCCCGACCACTCATTCAAGTATGTCTGCGCATAGACGCCGAATGAACCGGCGACCGGATGCGTGACAGCCATCTCTGCGATGGAGTAAGCCACGATAAGCGCGATGACGGCGCTGATGACGTAAGAGAGGATGACGCCCGGGCCGGCGAGACGGATGGTGACGGAGCTACCGAGAAAAAGCCCGACCCCAATTGCTCCGCCAATCGTCATCATAGTGAGCTGGCGTTGCGTGAGGGCCCGATTGAGTTCGGGAGAACTACCGGGCGCCGGGACGTTTCCGAATGGCATCGGCGCCGGTGCGGGATTGCCTTGCTTATTCACCCCGAACCATGTCACTGAGGACCTTCCCGAACTCGTGAATCTCCTCGAGGGTGTTGTAGTGGACCAGCGACGCGCGGTTGACACCGGTTTCAAGGCTCGCTCCCAGGCGCTTCATCAGCCGCGGAGCATACATGTGGCCGTCACGAATGCCAACGCCGTGGTCCGACATGGTCTGTGTGACGATGGCGGGCGCGACGTTGGGAAGTCGGAAACAAAACGTGGGAACGCGCTCAGCCAGGCGGGCAGTGTCGTGAACGCCGTAGACGATGGCGCCGGCAGACTGCAGGACCTCGAGCATCTCGAAAGAAAGTGTAGCTTCGTACTCGCGGATTGAATTCATACCGCGAACGAGAGCGGCCCGACGTGATGCGGGTGCAGCGTTTTCCTCTTCGCCGCGTTGGCTCGAGCCTAGCGATTCCAGATAGCCGATGGCGGCCGCGAAGCCCGCGACGTTTTCGAAGATGAACGTGCCCGCTTCAATCTTGCCGGGAGGAGCATCTGGGATAAAGTCCTCGCGAAAGGTTGGGAGAACGTTGAGAAGCTCGAGTCGGCCCCACATGAATCCCATGTGCGGGCCGAATATCTTGTAGCCGGAACAGACCAGGTAGTCGCAATCGAATGCCTGCACATCGATCAGCGCATGAGGAGCGTAATGAACGCAATCCAGTGCGACTTCAGCACCCGCTGCGTGCGCCAGTCTGGCAACGGCAGCGACATCGACAATGGAACCAAGTGCATGGGATGCAACCGTGCAGGCAACAAGGCGGGTTTTCGAGGTGAGGAGCGGCGCAAGGTCTTCCACATGAAGGTTGTTATCTTCACGCATTTTCCACCAGACAATCCTGGCTCCTTCACGCTCAAGCTGCAGCCAGGTGGCGATATTGGCTTCGTGGTCAAGGTCGGTGACGACGATCTCGTTGCGGGTCGCAAGAGTGCGGCCTATCGCCAGGCTGAGAAGACGGAGGAACGACGTGGCGTTCATTCCGAAAGCGATCTCGTTACTGTCGCGTGCGTTGATCAGGGCAGCCACGCTCTTGCGAGCGCGCGTGATGGCATCGTCGACCTCCATGCTGCGAGCGTACCGTCCGCCGCGCTGCACGTTGCGGTGCAGAAGATGATCGTTAATCGCATCGAAAACGCCTTGTGGAATCTGCGCGCCAGCGCCGTTATCGAAGAAAACTAAGCGTGGCTCCTCGTGGAGCGCAGGAAAGAGCGAGCGGATTCGATCGCAAGAGAAGTTGACGGTTTGGGGATCGAGCAGTTGCGGTTTGGTCACGGGGCTCCCGGCGCTTGGTCATCCCACGAAGCAGGGGCGGATGTCCGGTGACAACTTGACCCTGGCGTCGCGATCGAAGCGTGTCGCTAGTATACAAAGTGAGAAGAAATGCTCGCCTGAATCGCATACTCACGTCAGGGCATGGAGGGGTCCAGGAGCTTCCGCGCGGTCTCGGCTCCGAATACCGGGAGGGTGGGATCCGTGAGGAGGCCGATTTGCTTGAGCACCGATGCCTGGTCCCAGTAGATCCTCTCATGCGCCAGCTTCCCCCCGCGAAAACCAACAACGACCACGAGAGGAATGTCGACGTGGCGGTGAGTCGGCGGCACTCCCGGAAGCATCCAGGGCATCTCCTCGGTGTGGGTAAACGAGAAGATCATCTCGTCCACCAGTTGATCCTGGCCGAGGGTACGAGAGATGAGTTTGATGGAAGTGTCGGCCGGCATGAGGGAGATGAAGTCTTCCGCATAAAACCGGCGAAGAGCGGCCTGACCGTAACCACCAGTCATCACCGGAACGTGGTTGACGTAAGCTTCCTCCACCATTGTTGCAATGGTCGAAGTGACGTCGCGTGTCGAAAACTCATAACCGATGTGCTCGTCCCATTTGGCAATCATCTCTGCGTGATCCATGACTCGCAGTACCTCTGGGGAGATGGTAATCGATCGCGTGCTATTTTCGAGTTCTTGGGCCCGGGGTAGAATGGAATTCCATGTTGACCGCGTTCTCGGAATACTTACGCAAACACTCACACAGAATTGTGCCGGCGCTTTGGCTTTTTCTTGCCACTCTCGGGACATTGGCTCTCGCAGCGTATCCGATTTACGTGATTCGGCCATTCCGCGAGCAGACTCCCGCGGCTCTTGATCGCGCTCTCTGGGTCCTGCTGCACGATAAGCCCATCTTGTTGATCCTTGCTCTGCCGATTGCTGCGTTGGCACTTCTGATTTGGCGAAGAGCAGGTTTTGTCTCGCGACTGTTGCTCGCTCCCTCCATCCTTCTTGTTCTTCTTGCGGCCGTTTCAGCGTGGATCAACCCTTATGAGCACATGTTTCATCCGTTCGGGGAGCCGCACTATATCGCAGCCCAGCAAGCCTCCCTCGACGCGGGCGACATGGTCATCGCGGTCACTCTTGGAGGAGAGAGTCGCGCCTATGCAATTCGCGAAATGGGATATCACCACATTGTGAACGATCGGCTGCACGGATTGCCGATTGTGGTCACCTATTGAACGCTCTGCCACACGGGTCTGGTCTGGACCCGCAGCTTGAACGGACGCGAATTTCACTTTCACCTCGCGGGCATCAACAACCAGAATTTCCTGATGCGCGATGAGGAGACCGGGAGCTATTGGCAGCAGGTAACAGGCGAGGCTATCGCAGGACCTTTGAAAGGGCAGCATCTAACTCTGATTCCGCAGGACGAACTCAGCTTCGGCCTCTGGAAAAAGTGGCAGCCGAATGGCACCGTTTTGGCGCCGCTGGCAAATTACGACTCCAAGTACGAAAAAGCCGATTGGGAGAAAGAGTATTCCAAGCTGCCGACTGTGATCCATGGGAATCAGGGCACACTATCTGACCGAGAAACCATTATCGGCGTCGTGCGGAATGGTGCAGCCCAGGCGTATCCGCTAAGCAGCCTGACAGTTCAGTCGCCGGTGCTAATCGATAAAGTTGGCGGTGCGCCTATCATGCTCGTGCTTGGCCCCGACGGGAAATCAGTGCGTGTCTTCTCCCGCACCATTGCAGGAGGCGCGCTTGAGTTTTACGGCCGTGGCGAGATCAAGGGCGGCGAACCGTGGGCGTTGCTCGAATCCGGTTCCTTGACCGAATGGAGCTTCGACGGATGTGCGCTGACTGGCGAATTGAAGGGACAGTGTCTCGAGCGAATCGATGCCCTGAAAGATTACTGGTTCGACTGGCAACACTACCATCCGAACTCCGGCATCTACAGGCACTGAGTGAGATTGGCATCCAGGTTTCGAAATCGGTTTTTCCTAAAGATACATCCCCAACTTCAGATGGATGCGGGATCTGAATCTGCATGAGACGATGCAGAGCCAAGTGCACAAGTGTGCCGCGAGGGCCTTCATGGAAAGCTTTGCCTGTATGCTGGCGGAAGCGCGTGTGAGTCGAACACACCGTCGCCCGTTAAGGACGACCGCCGGTTTTGAAGACCGGGAGGATCACCGGAGCCTAAGCACTTCCGTTTGGCTGACAATTTCTCGCGCCACATCGTTCATGTTACACGTCACTCCACAAGCGGTAGGCGAATGAAGGGATCAACATTGTCTGATCAAGTAACTGTCCGCTTGACCCAACAGGTGAAGGCTGGCGGCTGCGCCAGCAAACTCCCTGCTGGATCTTTGCGCCGGGTGCTGTCCGCGCTCCCGGCGCAGACCAATCCCGATTTGCTGGTAGGTTTTGATACTTCAGACGATGCCGGCGTTTACCGTATCGGTCCAGGGCAGGCGCTGGTGCAGACAATCGACTTTTTCACTCCCCTGGTCGATGATCCGTTTACATTCGGCCAAATCGCCGCTACCAACGCGTTGAGCGATGTCTATGCCATGGGCGGTCGGCCACTCACCGCGCTCGCAGTGGTTTGCTTCCCGCCTGATGGGGATTTAGAAATCCTCGAGCAGATCATGCGTGGCGGCCTTTCAAAGATGATCGAAGCCGGGTGCACCGTTGTTGGCGGTCACTCAGTGCGCGACGTCGAGATGAAGTTTGGCTACTCGATCACAGGACTCATCGACCCGGAGCATGTCTACACAAACGCCGGAGCGGTGGTCGGAGATAGCCTGATTCTTACCAAACCGATCGGTACGGGAGTTATCACCACGGCTCTCAAGCAAGGTAAGTCAGAACCAGCCTGGGTAGAGCGGGCCATTCGCTCGATGACAACCCTGAACAGCACTGCCTCGGGCATAGCGACAGCCTGCGCGGGCGTCCACGCGATCACAGACATTACTGGATTCGGACTGATGGGGCATGGCCGCGAAATGGCAATTGGGAGTGGCGTCACGCTCGAATTCGATACCTCTTGCGTGCCTTTCATTGACGGTGCCCTCGATGCGGTGCGAGTCGGGGCAATTCCCGGAGGCCTGATTTCCAATCGGGAATTCGCCGAGTGTCTGGTTGAGGATTTTCCGGCGAGCCAAATACCGGACGACGTTCGTGCATTGCTCTACGACCCCCAAACGTCGGGCGGCCTTCTCATTTCGGTCGCGTCAGCGGACGTGGGGGGATTGGTTACTTCGCTTCAGGAAGCCGGAATTCCTGCCGTCATGATTGGGCGCGCCTCAGGCCCGTTCACTGAAGGTGTTGGTGCGCCGGCTATCTTTCTGCGATGATCGGTTACGCTGAATTGGGATTGTTTAAACATGGCGACACAGGACGTGGAACAGGGCGAATCGAACAAGCGGCTCTTCCGCTCGCTGCCGTCTGTCAACGATCTGCTGTTGACGCCTTCTTGCCAATTACTTCTCAGCACTAATTCGCGCAATGCTGTACTATTCGCAGCTCGCCAAGCCCTCGCCGACTTGCGCCTTGAAATATCCTCCGACCAACACACAGAGAACAGCCTGCACAAATGCATCGATCAGTTGTCTGACGCAATGGGAACGTACCTCGCAGTTAATCGACAGTACTCACTTCGACCGGTAATTAATGCAACCGGCGTGATTCTGCATACAAATCTTGGCCGCGCTCCTTTGAGCGATGCGGCATTACGGCACGTGGTGGAGATCGGGCACGACTATTGCAACCTCGAATTTGACCTTGAAACCGGAGTCCGAAGCCAAAGAGACGTTCATGCCGAGTCGCTTGTGCTGCGCGTGCTGGAAGGGATGGCCACGGAAGCCGCGGATCGGGAGCTGTATGGGGTCATCATCGTCAACAACTGCGCTGCGGCGACGTTTCTCGCGCTGAACTCCCTTGCCGAGAAGTCCGAGGTTATCGTTTCCCGAGGGGAGCTTGTGGAGATCGGCGGCGGCTTCCGCATCCCCGAAATCATGGAGAAGTCGGGTGCGATCCTCAGGGAAGTTGGTACCACGAATCGCACTCGCCTTGACGACTACGAGCGTGCGCTGGGATCGGCGACTGGCCTGCTGCTTCGCGTGCATCAGTCGAATTTCAGTATCGAAGGATTCGCCGAACGACCGTTGTTGCAAGAACTGGTAGCGCTCTCCAAGCGCGCAGGCATACCGCTCTTTGAGGATCAAGGCACTGGCCTCATTTCTTCGCTGGAGCGCTTCGGAGTTAATGGTGAGCCCAGCTTGATGCAGTCATTTGGGTGCGGCGTCGATCTCGTCGCAGCCAGCGGCGATAAGCTGCTCGGCGGTCCGCAGTGCGGCATCCTGGTTGGCAGACAGGACCTGATCGCACGCATCCGTAAGAATCCGCTGCTGAGGGCCTTTCGCGTTGATAAGCTCACTTATGCAGCGCTTGAGGCAACTTTGTTGGAGCACCTCTCCGATACCCCGGCCTCAATTCCGGTGGAACGGATGCTTTGTATCTCGGCTGAAGATGTCATGAGCCGATGTCGCCAGATTGCGAGCGAGGTTGCATCGTCCTACCTTCAACTCGATGTTTTGCCAGTTACAAGCCTGATCGGGGGAGGAACCGCACCCAAGGCCTCGTTGCCCAGTTGCGCTCTATCATTGCGGCATCCTTCTCTCACCGCTGCGGAACTTCTTGCGACGCTTCGCGGCC
>JANXQR010000200.1 GCA_025353435.1 Acidobacteriota bacterium
ATGGCATCTGGATCGAGGTAGTGTGACGGCCCTCACTCCTCTTTGCCCCAGCGAGCTGAAGTGCTTTACAAGCAATCGCGACCGGGTGTATGCATAGGTCATAGGCCTCTGCCCGCGCATACATTCCGGTTTCCCAACAACGCGGTTTAAAACCTCTGGAGCATGACGGTGTATAAGAAAATTCTACTTTCTGTATTAATGCAGGTAGCTTTTGCCGGTGTTCTCTCCGCGCAAAGCGTTCCGGACGCCATCACCCCAAGCTCCTTTTACGTCGGAGTGCAACCCATCGCCGTCAATCCTGACTGGGGTTGCGGGAAGGGCGGCACGTTCTCGTGCTGGGACCGTCACATGTACGGCTTTGAGTCGTATGTCGGCGTCAACCAGATTTGGAAAAGGATGGGTATCGAGGGCACTGTTCGCATGTTGAATTGGGGTGGAGTAGCCTCTGACATGCGCGAGTCCAATTACATTATTGGCCCAACCTTCCGAGTACTCAAACGGGGCAGCTTCGCTTTCTCCATCAACGGTCAAGCGGGTTTGGCATCAATTACCTTGCCCAAGGCCTACGGAGGAACAAGCTCCCACTACTTCATGTACTCGCCCAGTGGATTCGTTGACGAGCATGTCACGAGGGATTTGAGCATCCGCTACGAATATGAGTCCCAGTTCTGGCCTCAGTTCAAAGGCGTGCTCGGCACCCACGGGCTTACTCCAAGCGGCTTCGGGGTCGGCGTCACTTACAAGCTTCATCCAAGAGGTTTCTAAACCCTCCTGCGCAGTGCCAGGGGGCGGATCAACTTGGGGTGGCAGAGTGCACAGCAGGCTTTGCCTCTTCGCTACGGTTGGCGCCGTATTCGGATCGCATGCAGAAGATCGGTGTAGCCGCGGGTGTAACACTTGCGGCACCGCACCGGATATACCAGCGTAAACAGGCGCGGCAGATCGGATAAACGGAATCTCGAAAGGCGAATGTGAGGCCACTGACACTGGCAAAGCTGCCGCATTCATCGCCTCCGTAGATCTGGATAGTTTCAGGACGTTGACCAGACAATAGTCCGCAGCCTCGTTAAACAACTTGCATTTCAGCAAATCGGGGCTAGCTGCGTCCGAAGATCCCTTTGAAGAATCCGCGCTTCTCCCTTTGCCTCTCTTCGTAAAGTCCCGTGGGTTCGGGTTGCACTTTCAGCTGTTCCCCCCGGAATGCCGCCCCCGGGTTCTCTATGCACAGCCGGTCAGCAGTCTCTTTCCCGAAGCCCGCGCAAACGATTTGATGCGCCTCGCCTAACGCTGGTGGCCTGCCTTCCATGCTGTGCGCATCGCTGGCAATAAAGTGCACCCAGTTCTTCTCAATCAGGTCAAAGCTCATCGATTTGGCGCGGCGGCCAAACCTGCCCGTCAGTGAAGCTGCCGTCACCTGCACAAGGCATCCACCACGCAGCCACTCTGTCAGCCGTTCCGGCTTGTGCACCAGAATAGGGTTGCGCTCCGGATGCGTGATGATCGGAACCAATCCCATCAGTTGCAATTCATAAAGTATGTCCGTCGTTGTCGCCGGAATCGATGAGTCAGAGAACTCAACCAGCAGAAACTGCTTGCCGTTGATTGTGTACTTGGTATGGTTTCGCCGCAAGTCCTCAAGATTCTCATACGAAAGGTGAAAATCGCATCCCAGTCCCAGCGTCAACCGCCCTTTCAGGCGAGCGTTGAGGGCTGCCAGGAGCTCGCGATTGACTTCTGGACGGAATGTGAATTCGTGATTCGAATGAGGCGTCGCAACAATATGCGTGACGCCTTCCTTGATCGACGCCTCGGCCAGCGCCAGAGATTCGTCCTGAGTCCTCGGCCCATCGTCAATTCCATTCAGCAGGTGGTAATGAATATCGAACAATCGAATTACATCCCTTCACGTGCAGCGCGCCCGGTCCCCGTCCCGCAAATGTGGGAACACTTCTAGAATAACGTGTGTGCCGGTGCCGAAATGTCATCGCCAGCACCCCATCGCGTCTCCGCAATCCGGTGTGGATCGTTGAGCGTGAATCGCCCCATTTCTTGAAGCTGTTTCGAGGAGAGATCGAACCCGGTTTCCTCTGACTTTCGCGCCGCCGCTCCGATCCCTATATCATGAAGGGGAACGAGGAATTCAACACTCCGTAATGAATACTCCCACCAAGGTTCTGGTCACCGGGGGCGCCGGCTTCATCGGATCAAATTTCGTATTGCATTGGGTGGAGGCCGGGGGAAGCGTCGTCAACCTCGACCTGCAAACCTACGCCGGCAATCCTGAGAACCTCGCTTCCTTGCTCGGAAACCCCCGTCACATTCTGGTCCGCGGCGACATCTGCGACGCCTCCCTTGTAGCCGAGTTGTTACGCCAGCATCGCCCCGCCGCCATCGTGCATTTTGCCGCCGAGAGCCACGTTGACCGCTCCATTGCCGCCCCCGACGCCTTCGTCCGCACCAATGTCAACGGTACCTTCACGCTCCTCGAGCAGGCCCGCAGGCACTGGTCCTCCCTCTCCGATCACGAGCGCAGCACGTTCCGCTTCCTCCACGTATCCACAGATGAGGTATACGGCTCCCTTAAGGCCGAAGATCCGGCTTTCTGCGAGACCACTCCTTACGCGCCCAACAGCCCGTATGCCGCTTCGAAAGCAGCCTCCGATCACCTGGTCCGCGCCTATTTCCACACCTACGGCTTTCCCGCTCTCACCACCAACTGCTCCAACAACTACGGCCCGTTTCAATTTCCTGAAAAGCTGATTCCGCTCGTGATCCTCAACGCGCTCGAAGGCAAGCCGCTCCCCGTTTATGGCGATGGCGGCAACGTTCGTGACTGGCTCTTCGTCGGCGATCACTGCTCCGCCATCTGCAACGTGCTTGAAAAAGGCCGTCTCGGCGAAACCTACAACATCGGCGGCAACAGTGAGCGCGCCAACCTCGACGTGGTCAAAACCATCTGCAAGTTGGTCGACGAATTCCGGCCTAACCCAGCAATGGGCCCGCGCGAAAAGCTCATCACGTTTGTCACCGACCGCCCCGGCCACGATCGCCGCTACGCCATCAACGCCTCCAAGATCTCTGCCGAGCTGGGATGGCAGCCATCCATCCAATTTGAAGACGGCCTGCGCCAAACCGTCGCCTGGTACCTCGAGCATTCAGGCTGGGTTCAGAACGTCCGCACCGGCGCATATCGCGATTGGATCCGCCGCAACTACGACGAAAGGGTCGCGCAATGAAGGGCATTATCCTCGCCGGCGGATCGGGAACGCGCCTCTATCCAGTCACCCACGTCGTCTCCAAGCAACTGCTCCCCATTTACGACAAGCCCATGATCTACTACCCGCTGAGCACCCTCATGCTGGCGGGCATTCGCGACATTCTTATCATCTCTACACCGCAGGACACCTCCCGCTTTGCTGAACTGCTTGGCGACGGAAGCCAGTGGGGCCTCAACCTCACCTACGCCATCCAGCCCAGCCCCGACGGCCTTGCCCAGGCTTTCATCATCGGCCGCGACTTCATCGCCGGCGACACCTGCTCGCTCGTCCTCGGCGACAACATCTTCTACGGCCAGTCGTTCTCGCAGCATCTGCAGCGCGCCGCGGCCCTTGCAGCCGGCGCAGTCGTCTTTGCCTACCGCGTCAACGATCCCGAACGCTACGGCGTGGTCGAATTCAACGCTGAAGGCCGCGCCATCAGCATTGAGGAAAAGCCGGCCAAACCCAAGTCGCACTTCGCCGTTACCGGCCTCTACTTCTACGACAACAACGTCGTTAACATGGCCGCGTCCCTCAAGCCATCTCCCCGCGGCGAGCTCGAAATCACCGACCTCAATCGCCTCTACCTTCAAGCCGGAAAGCTCAAAGTGCAGGTCATGAGCCGCGGAATGGCCTGGCTCGACACCGGCACCCACGACTCGCTGTTTGATGCGGGACTCTTCGTTCAAACCATCCAGCAGCGCTAGGGCCTCAAGATCGCCTGCCCTGAAGAGATCACGTACCGAATGGGCTACATCACCACCGAGCAGGTTCTGCGCCTCGCCGAACC
>JANXQR010000220.1 GCA_025353435.1 Acidobacteriota bacterium
TTCCAGCACCGGCTTCTGCGCCGACGTCACCGCAAGCACCACCTCTGCGCCGGCCGCCTCCTCGATCGTCGCAGCTTGTCCGCCAACCTCAGCCGCCAGCTTCTCCGCATTCGCCGCAGTCGGGCTCCAAATCCGCACCTCCCGCAGCTCCGGCCACACTCGTTTGAACGTCTCAAGATGCGCCCGCGCCTGCACTCCCGACCCCAGGATTCCCAGGCTCGTTGGCCTCTCCTTAAAATGCAGCGGCGCCAGTGCACCAAAAGCCACAGCTGAAACCGCCGCCGTACGCATCTCCGTAATCAGCCGCCCATCCATCACCGCCAGCGGCTCGCCCGTCGCGCGGCGCAGCAACTCCACCACCGCCATGTGCGTGTGAAGTCCCATCTCCGCATTGCCCGGAAAAAACGTGACAGTCTTCACGCCCATCACATCGCCGTGGATCACCGGCATCACGGCAAACCACCCGTTCCGCCACCCCTCAGCATTTCCCGCCTGAATGATGGTCCGAGCCGGCTGCTCCACCAGCCCAGCCGTGTAGTCCATCAGCGCCGCTCGAATCGCCGGAATCAGCGCCTCGTAAGTCAGCACCGCGCGAACTTCGTCTTCAGAGATGAACATGGAAGAAGAGCCATCCTGCCCGCACAAAGTATCAAAATTTACAGTCCCTTAGTCTTCGGTCAGCAGTCCCTAATTCGGCCGTCCCCCGCCCTTCCGCTTGAACCGCTCATCCACCGGCTTTCGCCCCTGAAACCCAGACTCCAGAGTGTGCCAATGCTCAATCGCCGACTCTCCCGACCGCCAGCACAACAGCACCACCTGGTCGTCAAGTCGAAACGGAAAATCCAGCAGCCCCGTCTCGATATCCTTCACCTGCACGCCAATCGAATCAATCTCCGTCAGGCTCTCGCGCACCCTCTGCATGTGCCCCTCGAGCGCCGCCCTCTGCCGCGCCACCGTGGTGATGTCCACCTTCATCCCGCCCGACATAAAAATGCGCCGACCCAGGTCCGAAAGTTCGCCATCCACCCGCTCTGCCTCTAGCTTGCCTTCGCGCGCGCGCTTCAGCAGCGATTCCAGCACCGGCAGCAGGGACTGTGCTTCATCGAGGGTGAAGGTCTTCATCATTTGCTTGATCCTTGTTTCTAGAATAGTCGGATTCCGCGCGCGCGGAAAGTTCCACACACGCCAATCGCCCCACTCCATAGTTTTCGATGCACGGTGCCATCGGTCGGTGGTACTCTCGCCTCGTCCACTCTTCCCCTGTGGAAAGGAGCCGCCATGGCTCGACTCGCTCGCATCGCCCCCGAGCTTCCGACCGCCAACTTGCCCGGAGCAATCGCCTTTTACGAGAAGCAATTAGGCTTCCAAACCGTCAGCCTCATGCCCGCGCGCGATTACGCAATCGTCGAACGCGACGGCATCGCCATCCATTTGTTCAAGGTTGGACCACGACCCGCAACGCCCGTCGGCGTTCACATCTTCACGCCAAATCTCGCGGAATTATTTGACGAGCTAAGTGAACGCGGCGTCCGCTTCGCACAGTGCATCGAGCGCAAGCCGTGGGGCAATCGCGACTTCCGCATCCGCGACGACTTCGGCAACGAACTCAAATTCACCGAGCCCCATTCCGAAGACGCGTAAGAAAAGCATTCAGGGCTCAGTGCACAGCAAAACTCTCCGTGCCCCATCTTTGCGCGTTTTTTCTAGCGCAAGGGTGGGATGCCTCAAAGGCAGTGAACCCGCCTCTCACTGACCACTGCCAACTGTTCACTGACCACTGACCAGAAGCATCCGGTCCAGCGCCACCCGCGCCCACTGCTTCACATTCCGCCGCACCTTGATCTGATTCACCACGCGCCCCTCAATCAAATTCTCCAGCGCCCAAGCCAAATGCTGCGGGCTGATCCGATACATCGTGGTGCAAAGGCATCCCGTATCGTCCAGCGTGATCACCCGCTTGCCCTCGGCCGCAAACCGCTTCGCCATCCGGTTCACCAGGTGGATCTCCGTCCCCACCGCGAACATGCTGCCCGCCGGCGCCTGCTCCACCAGCGCAATCAGCCGCTCCGTCGAACCCAGCGCATCGGCCTTCTGGCAAACCTCCCACCGGCACTCAGGGTGCACAATCACGTTGATCCCCGGATACTTCGCGCGCACCGTGTCCACATGCCCCGGCAAAAATCTCTGGTGCACGCTGCAGTGTCCCTTCCACAGCACCACCTTGCTCGCCTCAAACGTCGCCTTCGCCTGCCCGCCTTCCAGCGCCCAAGGATCCCAAACCACCATCTCGTTTAGCGGAATCCCCATGGCATTCCCAGTGTTCCGTCCCAGGTGCTGATCCGGCATAAACAAGATCCGCTTCCCCCGCGCAAACGCCCACTCAAACGCCGCCCGCGCATTTGACGATGTGCAAACCAGCCCGCCCCGCTCGCCACAAAACGCCTTGATCGCCGCCGTCGAATTCATGTAGGTCAGCGGCACCATATCGCCCGTCAGCCCCATTCGCTCCAGCGACTCCCAGCACGCCTCAACCTGCGAAATTTCCGCCATGTCCGCCATCGAGCAGCCCGCATTCAAATCCGGCAGAATCACCGCCTGGTCATGACCCAGCACGTCCGCGCTCTCGGCCATAAAATGCACGCCGCAGAAAACAATGTATTTCGCGCCCGTCTCCGCCGCCACCTTCGACAGCTTGTAGCTGTCCCCGGTAAAGTCCGCAAACCGGATCACCTCATCGCGCTGATAGTGGTGGCCCAGCAAAATGGTCGAAGACCCAAGCTTCGCGCGCGCCTCCGCAATCCGCCCATCCATCGTGTGATCGGGAAGCGCGAGGTAGTTTTCCAAACTGCATGCGCTGCTAATGCCTGCGTTCTGGGCAGCATCGGCGGGCGTCGCCGCCGCGATTTCGTCGATTAAAAGTGTCAAAATACGCCGCCTTCAGTCCCGCTTGTTCGAAGAGCAAGAAGGACGGGGATGTTGAAAGCAAAACCAGGCTGCAGCGGACGCGCTAACTACTTTGTTTCCAAAGTGTCCCGCCCACGGGGATGTTGCAGCCTACAATCAGGATGCGCCGCGAAACGAATCGATTCGCCCGCTTCGCAATCCAATCAACTAAATTGTAACGCAATCGATACTTCACCAAACTCGAACCAGCGCCCCTCAGTCCCTCAGTCCCTCAGTCCCTCAGTCCCTCAGTCCCTCAGCCCCTCAGTCCCTGTTTTCGCGGAGCCAAACCCATCATGACGGAACTCGAACAGGTCCTAATCGGCGAAAGCGCGGCCGCCCCGCCTTCCCGCATCATTGAAGCGCTTCCCCCGGAGCTCGAACACAAAAAGCCCAACGGTGCCCCTCACTCCATCTACGAGGAGTTCTGGCACATCGCCTTCTGGCAGCAGGTCTCGCTCGACTGGATCACCGGAGTCGAGACCCCCTTTCCAGCCAGCCCTTATGACGGATTTCCCACCGTTCACGACGCCGAACGCGAGACCTGGAATCAACTCCGCGTGAGGTTTTTCGAGGGCTCACAGCAGGCCGCCGCAGCCGCCGCCAACACCACCGCGCTTGACTCTCCGGTGCGCTGCCCCTCCCGTCCCGGCCAGCCCGTGCGCATTATGACCGTCCGCGAGCAACTCGAAAGCCTCGGCGCCCACAATCACTATCACTTCGGCCGCATCGTCCTCCTCCGCCAAATCCTCGGCTCCTGGCCCCCACCCTCCGGCGGC
>JANXQR010000237.1 GCA_025353435.1 Acidobacteriota bacterium
GAAGTCCACAGCAAGCTCATCGAAAAATTCAGCTCCAGCCAGGAGCTAGCCGCTTACATGGATACCGACGCCGGAAAGCGCTTCCTCGAAGCCGCCCCCATCCCTCTCTCCATCGAGAACGGCCAGCGCATGCCCAACGCCGTCGCTCGCGTCCTCAACCCCATCCAGATCGGCACCGTGCTCATACTCCTCGGAATCGGCTTTCTCCTCCTCCGCCACGCCGGCCACGACTTCGAAATCCCCATGCGCGTCCTCGGCGTGCTCGTCCTCATGCCCGGAATCGGCTTCATCCTCTCCGCCGGCTTCACCTGGGCCCTCGCCACGCGCCTCGGCCTGATGCCTCCGCCAGGAGGCCAGACTCCCTACGACCAGCGTCCGTAACCCAGCATCGGAGCCTGGAATTGGGGTGCCCCATCCTCGCGACGCTTTTGTCCTTGTCGCTAGGGTGGGATATCTCAGATCCCCGACCAGCCGGTTGCCTCCTGTCCCTCGGGCTTGGGGGCCGGGGAAGGCCCAAATTTCAATCACGATCAGAACCAAAGGCCCCCAAAGACGCGTATCGTGAGAAAGCAAAGGCCTATGCCGCTCGAATCCGCCATCCCGCATCCGCTAACAGGCGACGCACCCGCCCTCGCCTGCACGCACATGGATAGCGACGCCTTCGCCGGATTCTACGAGCGCTCCGCCCGTTCCGTCTGGGCCTACCTTGCCCGATCCTCCGGCGACCCAGCCCTGGCCGACGACCTCCTTCAGGAAGCCTTCATCCGCTTCCTCGCCGCCGACGCCCCCACCGACGGCGAAGTCGCATCCCGACGCTACCTCTTCCGCATCGCCACCAACCTGCTCCGCGACCACTGGCGCCGCCCCCGCCACTCCTCCATCGACGAAGTCCCTGAGCAGTTCTGCCTTACCGCCGACAACTCCAGCCACTCCGACTCGCTGATGACCCTCGGCCCTGCCCTAAGCCAGCTCCGCCCCCGCGCCCGCCAGTTGCTTTGGCTGGCTTACGCCGAGGGCTACTCCCACTCGGAGATCGCCGCCATCACCGGCCTCGCCTCCGCAAGCATCCGTCTCCTGCTCTTTCGCGCCCGCCGCCAGATGGCCAGCCTTCTCGCCCATCAAAATCCAACCGAAGCGAGGCTCTCATGACCCTCCGCACCTGCCTTCGCCATCCCGAAGTGAAAATCCTCCTCGAGCGCGGCAGCTGGCCCGCCGCCGCTACTCCCGATCTCCGCACCCACGCCGCCGACTGCGCCTCATGTGCGCAGCTTGTCCTCCTCACCCAGGCCTTCCGCCAGGACCGCGCCCAGGCCCATGTCCAAGCCGCCCCGCGCCTCGAAGCCCCCGGCGTCCTCTGGTGGCGCGCCCAACTCCGCCGCCGCAACTCCGCCATCGAACGCCTCCAGCGCCCCCTCATCGGCGCTCAGATCTTCGCCGCCGTCCTCAGCCTCGTCGCTGCCGTCGCGTTCCTGGCCTGGCAGTCAAAGCAGGGCCTCACCTGGCTCACCGACTTCCCCCGCGCCCTCCACTTCGAATCCCTGTTGCCCGCAGCCCTCCAGAACCCCTTAGGCGAATCCGCCCTGGTCGCCGCGCTCCTCGCCGTTAGCGCCGCAGTCAGCGGCGCCCTCGTCTACACCACCTCCGAAAAACGCTGACCTCCGGGCCCTCGCTCCTCAGTCCCTTAGTCCCTGCCCTTCAATCCTCATCCCCAGACTCAGGCATATTCCCCGGCGCCTTCTCCAAATCAATCTCTGGCCGACCCGCCCCCTGCAACAACCTGTTCACCGCCGGCAAATCCTTCACCACAAATTCCTTCCACCGCGGCAGCACGTCCCGCCCCTCATCATGGACATGCGCCGCCGCCGCCAGAAGCGCCACAGTCGGCGGCTCATCCGCCTGCTCCAACTCGGTGTAAACCTGTCCCGCCTCACCTGACAAACCGTCCAACCCGGGCTCTGCCTTATGCTCTGCCTTGTCTTGGCCGGCCTTCTCCCCTTCAGCCCCATCCAGCAGCGCCTTCACGCTCGCCACAAACGGCTCCAGTTGGCCTTTCAAAGAGGAATTCGCCGCCGCCCCCAACTGCTCCTCCACCGAGTGCGCCGCCAAATCGTCCTTGGCCAATTCGTCCAGCAGGTCTGCCATTTTCACCTGCTCGGCGTGCAGCTTCTCCAACTCCGCAACCGGCGTGTGCACCCGCGGATCCATCTTCACCGTCAGGCTCTGCGTCTCACTCTTCCCACCCACCGTCAGCCGAACCGTATACGTTCCCCCCAGCACCAGCGGCCCCTGCGGCACCTTCGGCGTCCGATGCGCCACTGCCGAAATCGGATATTCGTAGTTCGTCGCCATCGGCGTCGCAGCCCGCAAATCCCACACCCAGCGATGCATCCCTGCCGTCGCCGGCAGCGGCCCATGCACCAGCGGCCAGTACGCAGGAATCAAATCCGTCTTCATCTCTTCCGCCTCCGGCTTCACCGCATCGGTACTCGAATACCGCCGAATCACCTTCCCGCCCCCATCCAGAATCTCCAGCGTTACCGGCCCACTGGCACCCTCAGGCAGCGCATAGTCAATCAACGCTCCATCCGGTGGATTCTCCCCCTGAGGCTCATCCGGCGGCAGCGGCGTATCGGTGTAGTTGTCGCGCCGCACCCGCCAAGCCTCCGCCGGCTTCAACAGCATCTTTCCCGGTTTCCCCGCAGTCGCGGCTGCCTCGCCCATGCGAGCTAACTCCCGCAGCGGAGCAATATCGTCCAGCACCCAGAACGACCTTCCATGCGTCGCCACAATCAAGTCGTCCTGATGAATTAGCAAATCCCGCATCGACGTGTGCGGCAAGTTGTACTCAAGCGCCTTCCAGTTCGCCCCATCGTCAAACGACGTCCATACCGCCCGCTCCGTCGCTGCAAACAGCAGCCCAGGCTGCACAGGATCGGCTCTGACCGCATTCACCGGCGCCGCGCCAGCTCCGGAATTCCCTGGCAACCCCGCGGCAATCGACACCCACGTCTTCCCGCCATCGTGCGTCTTCCACGCATACGGCTTCAGGTCATCAATCCGCAACCGGCTTACCGAAAGGTACGCCGTTTCATCGTCAAACCGCGAAGCATCAATCTGCGTAACCTTGCTCCACGCCGAAATCCCCGGCGGCGTAATATTCGCCCAGTGCGCTCCGCCATCCCGCGTAATCCACACCAGCCCGTCGTCCGTCCCCGCCCAGATTGTCGAAGTGTTCTTGTACGACGCCGCTACCGAATAAATCGCGCCCCGGCGCTTGGCCTGTTCTCCAGACTGCCCTTCCGTCTTGAGCGCCGGCAGCGTCGCAGGCCAGCCCGAATGCTCCTGGCTCAAATCCGGGCTGATCGTCTCCCACGTGTGCCCGTAGTCGGTCGTCTTGAAAAGATGATTCGTCGCGTAGTACATCAAATGCGGATCCACCGGCGAAAACAGAATCGGCTCCGTCCGGTTGGCGCGAAAATCCTTCTTCCGCACCGGCAGCGGCGTAACGTTCTGCACCTCGCCCGTATACATGTCGTAGCGCGACACCTCCGTCCGCCCCGCTCCATACACAATCTGCGGATGCAGCGGATCCGGCGCCGCGTAGCCGTACTCGATAATCCCCGCCGGGTGCCACTCGCGGAACGTAATCGCGCCGTCATTCCCACGCGTTGACGTGCACACCGACCCGCTCTCCTGCTGCCCCGCGCACACCTGATAAGGAAACGTCGTCGTCGCCGCCACATGGTAAAGCTGCGCCGTCGGCTGGTTGTACCACGAGCTCCAGCTCTCCCCGCCGTTCACCGTGATAATTGCGCCCTGGTCGCTCACCACAAACAGAATTTTGGGATTTAGCGGATTGATCAGATGTTCTGGTAGTCGTCCCCGCCCGGCGCACCCCGCAAACTCATCCACGTCTTGCCGCCGTCC
>JANXQR010000293.1 GCA_025353435.1 Acidobacteriota bacterium
CACTCAACCAAAAGGCCCGGCTTTGGGGTCCCCGGCGACAGGTCTTCGTCGCTGGGGTAATCACAAGCCGGGCCTTTTCTTTGTATGACGGCGTCTTTGCTACCATTATCGAGTCCTTCTCCTATGAGCTAATAATATGGCCAAAATAACTTCCGTCGATTCCCCTTCCCGCCGCCCCGATCCCACCAAGCCTCCCGTACTCATGGAGCGCACCCAGCCCGTCATCAACAGGCTGTCCGCGGCGCTCGGCGAGCCGGTGTTCACGTACTGGAATTCCACCAAGGGCGCAATCTGTCAGAACGATGTGGCCGGCCTCTACGCGCTGTTGCGCAACACCGGCAAGCTCGATCGCCTCTCGCTCTTCATGAAGTCCGATGGCGGTTCCGGACAGGCCGCTTTGCGCATGGTCAACCTGCTGCGGCGCTATGTAAAGCACCTCACCGTGCTCGCTCCCCTTGAATGCCAATCCGCCGCAACCATGCTCGCTCTCGGCGCCGATCGCATTCTTATGGGCCCTCTCGCGCATCTCTCCGCGGTCGACACTTCGCTCACGCACGACCTCTCTCCCATCGATCGCGACAACGACCGCGTCAGCGTCTCGAACGACGAGTTGCTGCGCGTGATTCGTTTGTGGTCCGAACAGGCCAAGGACTCCACCGCCAACCCCTACGAAGCCCTCTTCCCTTACGTGCATCCGCTCGTCATCGGCGCAGTCGATCGCTCCAGCGCCCTCTCCACGCGCATCTGCGAAGAGATCCTTTCCTATCACATGCAGGATCTCGATCGCGCACGCGAAATCAGCAACATTCTCAATTCCGGCTATCCTTCGCACAACTATCCCATCACCCTGCGCGAAGCCAAGCGCATCGGCTTGAATGTTGAAGCCATGGACGAGGGCGTCAACGCTCTGCTGTTCGAGTTGAACGAGATCTACTCCGAGATGGGCCAGAGCGCCACCACCGATTACGACGAGCGCAACTCGCACGACAACAGCATCCTCAACGTACTCGAGTCCAACGGCGTGCTCATCTACTTCCAGCTCGACAAGGACTGGCACTATCGCAGTGAGGAGCGCCGCTGGGTCGCACTCAATGACAAGAGCAGTTGGCGCAAGTCTGAGATCGTCAAGGGCAAAGTCATCATCTCGCAACTGCACGTGCGTTAAAGGCGAGTAGACAGTGAACAGCATTCCCGACTTTTCCTGACTCCGCCGCAAGCTTCGGTGAGCATGTTGCCGCCCCTTATGCTGAAGCAATGAGCGGTCCGCCTACCGACATGAATTTTCATCGATCAGAAAGAGAGAGACGATGTCCGAAATCACAAATGGAAATGTTCGGGCGCTCCCGCCGCATGCTGAGCTGATTCAGATGGCTATGGGCTTTATTCCCGCTCGAGTTTTGTATCTTGCGGCGAAGTTTGGGTTGGCGGACCTTCTCGCAGATGAGCCCAAGAGTGCGGCGGAGTTGGCGGGGCCAACCGGGGCGCATGAACGCGCGTTGCATCGGCTGATGCGGACGTTGTCGAGTCTTGGTGTACTCGCCGAGGAAACGGGCGGCAGGTTTGGGTTGACCGAGATGGGAGAAGCGCTGAAACGAGGGGCTCCCGGTTCGGCACGGGCTTCGGTTCTAAGCTTTGGCAGCTGGGCGTGGAACGCGTTTGGGGAGATGGGCTATTCCGTTGAGAGCGGGAAGAGCGCGTTTACCAAGGTGTACGGAGTGCCGCCATTCGAGTGGATGAAGTCGCAGCCAGAAGAAGCGGCCCTATTTGGTGAGACTATGATCGGCTTCCACGGATCTGAGCCCCCGGCCGTTGCGGAGGCGTATGACTTCTCAGGTTTCGGGACGGTGGTGGATGTTGGAGGCTCGACCGGCAATATGCTGGTGCATATCCTAAGCCGGTACCCGGGACCGCGCGGGGTGTTGTTCGACTTGCCAGTTACTCTGGCGGAAGCGCCGGCATTCCTGCGAAATCACGGGATGGAGGAGCGCATTGCAATTGAGCCTGGCAGCTTCTTTGAAAGTGTGCCGGCGTGGGCAGATTGCTACATCTTGTCGCATGTGATTCACGACTGGTCAGAGGAGCAGAACCTTTCTATCCTGGGCCACTGCCGGAAGGTGATGAAGCCGGAGAGCAAGCTGCTGATTGTGGAGTTTGTGCTTCCCTCAGGCAACTCGCCGCACCCAGGCAAGATTCTCGACATGGTGATGCTAACTGTGGCGGGTGGCGAGGAGCGAACAGAAGAAGAGTATGGCGCGCTGCTTGCGAAGGCGGGTCTACGCATGACGCGGGTTGTGCCGACTGCGTCCGCCGCCAGCATTGTGGAGGCGGTTGTGGCTTGACGGGCCGGGGATGACGCGCGGAGTGCAAGATTCTCCGCAGCGCGAGTTTTTTGCGGTCAGGAGCCCTGGTTTACTTCCGCGTCTTCGCCATCTCCGGTCCCAGGAAGTCTTCAAGGTTCATACCCGACATCGCCTCAGGCTCCGGCTGCGTGCCGTGCTCGTGCGCCTTACCGGCCGCTGCCTCGGGCATCAGATGATTCTCGGTTAGCCCCTGCTTGAGCATCTCGAAAGCCTGCTCCGGCGTATCCGCATAGTTGAACAGCTCGATATCCTTGGGCGAAATCGCACCCGTATCCACCAGAGCCTGCAGATTGAAAACCTTCTTCCAATAATCCGACCCGTAGATCACAACCGTGATCTTCTTGGCCAGCTTCTGCGTCTGCGCCAGCGTGAGAATTTCGAACATCTCATCCAGCGTGCCAAACCCGCCGGGAAACACCACCAGCGCCTTCGACAGATATGCAAACCAAAGCTTGCGCATGAAAAAATAATGGAACTCAAAGTTCAGCGAAGGCGTGATGTATGGATTGGGCGACTGCTCAAATGGCAACTTGATATTCAGCCCGATCGTCTTGCCGCCCACCTCGTACGCGCCACGGTTAGCCGCTTCC
Source organism: Acidobacteriota bacterium (assembly GCA_025353435.1). Classification (GTDB taxonomy): domain Bacteria; phylum Acidobacteriota; class Terriglobia; order Terriglobales; family Acidobacteriaceae; genus Telmatobacter. The sequence goes on from JANXQR010000293.1 coordinate 2,951, forward strand.
ATAATTCCCGGCCCGCCGCCTGACGTGACCACGAATCGATGCCGGCGCGAGGGAATGGTCCTTGCCCACGTAGTCAGCATCTGTGCCAGTCGGCGCGCGTCTTCGTAATAGCGAGCCATCTCAACTGCAGCAACCGCCCGCTTGCGCTGCAGGTCGGTCGCCGTGCCTTCCACAATTTGCGGAATACTCGCGGGCTGCTCTTCGCTCGGCGCAGGCCTGGTCGCGCCTGTGTTGTCCAGAAGTTCCAACTCGTGAGCGGCTTCCTCGCGGCCGCGGAATCGGGCCGATCCAAAGAACACAACCGTGTCCTGAATCTGCTCCTTGCGAAATCGCGCCAGCGGCTCGCAATATTCCGCCAGGATGCGAATCAGCCGACCATCCGCGCTGTTCAGAAACGTGGGATTCTCGTAGGCCAGCGGAGCGGACTCAAGCGGCGCCGGCGCACCCCGGCCAGGAAGCTTGGGTTCTTCGGGCATCAATGGGCCCGTGTCTCTGCTTTCCACTCCCTGATCCTCTTCGCGGGCCACTGCGAGCTTTGGGGATCCTCCGGGCGGCTCACTCGGGCGGCTGTTCCCTGTTCCCTGTTCCCTATTCCCTGTCTCCTGCTCTTTCATCCCTTAACCATCCCGATGGTGAACCACCCTCTGAATTGCGATCCACAAATTCAACAGGCCAATGCCCGTGATAATTCCCCGAACAGATCCATGCGTCGCCCAGATCAACAGTGTAGGGAAGCGCTCAAACAATGGATTCTTGTCCCAGACCGGGCTGTACCAAGGGGCAATGCAAGCCGCCAGGCCAATGTACATGCGTAGCAAAACGCGAAGAAAAAGTTCCGCTCGCTCCAGCCAGTGCGGGATCCGCTGCGGACCACCCTGGTGAGTAAATGGAACAGTATTGTCATCGGCCACAGCCTCTGGCGGGATCGCGGCTCCGGCCTGCGGAGTCGAGGGGATTGGGGATGACGTCAATTCCGGCTGCTGAGGCATTACTTGGCTTTAGCCGATCTCTCCGGGTGCGCAGGCGCTTGATCCATCGGGCGCGTAAAGTATTGGACGCACCCTAGGGAAGCTCCGTTTCGAGCATCGTTTTCCGGGGCGCGGGCGGGCGCAGGGCGGCGCGGGACGAGCTATTGCAACGGTATCACAGCAGGAGGTGCGAGCCCGGATCATCGCCGGCGGCACGGGTTACCGAAGGACCAGTGCCGGTTGCCGCTGGCCCAGCACCCGGCGTATCGTAATCCTGTCTGCGGTGCTAGATACTCTCCTGCCGCCAAGGAGCCTAAGATGAAACCCCCAGTCGCGCTATTGTTCGCCCTTCTTACACTCCCCACTCTCCTCGCGGCTCAGGATCGTCAACCAGCGCAAGCATCAAGCTCCCAGACCACCGTCATCGCCACCTTCAACGACGCCACCATCCAGGCATCAACCTGCCCCGTCGCCATGCAGGCCAAGCAAGGCAGCGGCAGCGGCCTCGTGATGGTGAAACGGGAGAGTCCGCAGGGCGGCGAGTCAGTGCTGGACACCAAACCAAGCCAGCGCATTCACCTGATTCTGCGCAAGATGCGGGGAGCACACTTCAGCGATCCCGAACAGATCGCATCCGGTGCAGTCACCGTGAAAGGCCTGTCAGCACGCGGCCGCCTCGATCTCACTCTCGACTCTTCAGGGGGGAACGGGCGCTCCGACCTGACGCGCACCCTCAACGTGACCTTCAACACCGAGAACGACGGTGCCATTTCCGCCGATCTCAGCCTCCCCGGCTTCACCTCCGTCAACTCCATTAAGCTCGAATCCGTGGCTCTCAAAGACGGGTCAACGTGGAAGCTGGCCGATTTCAAGGCCTGCGTAGTCACCCCCGATCGCATGATGCTGGTCGCCGCTCAGTAGCAATCTCCAAGCTGCTTCTTCCTCTCTCATGGAGCGCCTTTCAGGGCCCTGCCTTCTGCTGCATTAACATCCAGCCCTACCGTGTCCCAAATTCCTTGATTCCGGAGCACTGCCCTCCACTAAGCGGCTTTGTGCGTGTTACGCTTTGTTGAAAATGAGTGGATTATCATAGTAGGAAGCTCATGCGCATCGCGCTCTTCACAGAGACATTCGTTCCAAAAATTGACGGCATCGTCACCACGCTCTGCGAAAGCGTACGCCAATTGCGCGACCTCGGCCATCAGGTCCTCGTTGTAGCCCCCGACGGCGGCGTTAGTGAGTTTGAAGGCGTTCCCATCGTCGGCATGAAGGGCTGGTCCTTCCCCATGTATCCCGAGCTGCGGCTCGCGCTCCCACGGGCTTCCCTTCGCAACACCATCCGCGCGTTCAACCCTGACCTCATTCACGTTGCCGACCCCGCCCTGCTCGGCATTGCCGGACTCTACTACAGTGGCGGCAAGGAGGGTGGCGCGCTCCGGTTGCCTCTCGTGGTCTCGTACCACACCGATTTGCCCGCCTACCTCCATTACTACAAGCTCGGTTTCCTCGAGCCTCACATCTGGCGCATTATGCGCGTCCGCCACAACCGCGCCACCATCAATCTCTGCACCTCCCACGCCATGTTCGATGAGTTGATTCGGCACGGCATCGAGCGCGTCGCATTCTGGCCAGGCGGCGTCGACACTAACCGCTTCTGTCCCGCGCGCCGTTCCGCAGCCATGCGCGAGCGCCTCACCACCGGACACCCGGACAGCCCACTCCTGCTCTATGTGGGAAGGCTCTCGCCGGAAAAAGGCCTCGAACGCCTCAAGCCCATGCTCGAAGCCTTTCCGGGAGCGCGCCTCGCCCTCGTTGGTGACGGACCGCACCACAAGCCACTCTCGCAGCACTTTGCAGGAATGCCTGTCGTCATGCCCGGCTTCCTCCGTGGCGACGAGCTCGCCTCCGCCTACGCCTCAGCCGACATCTTCGTCATGCCCTCTAAAACTGAGACTCTGGGCCTGGTCGTCCTCGAAGCCATGTCGTCCGGCCTGCCCGTCGTAGCCGCGCGCGCCGGCGGCATTCCGGAAATGATTGAGGATGGAGTCAGCGGATGCCTCTTCGACGACGAACCACAAGCCATCGGCTTCATCCGTCAATTCCTGGATTCGCCTGAGCGGCGTCAGACTTTTGGTGCGGCAGCCCGCATTCAAGCGGCCCGCCAAAGCTGGAGCAAAGCCACCGAAATCCTCGTCGAACGCTATCGCGAAGCCTGCGCGCAGCAACCCATTGCCGGCCGCGACTTCGCTCCCGCTCCCAAGCCCCTCACATTGAAAAGAATGGCAGGCAAATCCACTCTCTACGCGATCCGCAAGATCCTACCCTAGCTGCGAAAAGCATCCCGGCCCTAATTTCCCCCTGCCACCAGCGGCGCTCCAGGATCAACCTGGTACGTTCCGTAGTCGATGGTCAGCACCGCCTTGCCGCCCAACCTCACATCCGTATCGCTTTCGTTCTTCGCAGGAAGCCAGAAGCTCCCCGTCTTCAAATACCGATGATGAATTGCGGTGCTCGAAATCCAGAACGACGGATTCTTTGCCGGCGATGCCTCAATCCGGGCAAGCGCAAAATCCGTCGCATCCACCCAGATCTTGCCTCGATACAAATATTTGTTATCCGTCAACGGTTCAACCATAAGCACATAAGCCGCGCGGCCCTCAACGTTCTCCATCCCAGCCAGCTTGAAGTTATAGTTGGCCGACGTAAGATCCGTTGAATGCTGCTTCGATGCATCCGTTTCGCTCTCCAGCAGCCGCTTCAGCACCTTGTCGATCAGCAGCTTCGATCCGCTCTGCGAAATAATACGGAAAGTCTTCCCCGACCCAACCTCATAGTCGGCATCCACTTCCATCTGCGCCGCAATTTTCGCTGCAAATCCCCGATACTCCACAGCATAGTGGCGCACCGAATGGTAGTGCTTCAGCGCCGCAGCCCGCGCCAGGTTGTGCCCCTGCATCTCGTCAACAACCTGCGCCGCCGTCAAAGCGTGAGCAGCCACCGGGGATGGACCTGCCGTCTGCCCGGACACAATTCCCGGCGCAGCGCAGACCATCCACAAGATGCCCGCCACGGACACTTGCACTCTGTGGGATAACTTCATCGTGATGAGAAACAATACTTTAATGATATCGCGAATGTCGACTCCGGATCGCTCAAACTCAATTCCATCCTGTGCTTTAGACGCCAATCCCTTCACTCCGCAATCCTTAAAGCGTTTGCAGTAGGTCAACCCCGCAATTTACGATGCAGCGTCATGAAAAAACCTGTTCTCTGGTATTCTCTGCTCGTCTTTTTGGCTGCACCGTTCCTTTTTGCTCAGTCCGGAACCCCCTCCGACCCCCTCGCCCCCACCCTCGGCGTGAAATCCGCCGCCGACATCGACCGCGAATGGCAGCAGTCCGTCTCCAAGTACGACGCCGAGCGCAACCGCCTCCTCGCCGAGGCTGACCGCCAAGCCAGCGACGGCCCCTATCGCCCCGACTGGGGCACCCTGAATAAGTACCAGCAGCCGCAGTGGTACAAGGATGCCAAGTTCGGCATCTTCATCCACTGGGGCGTCTACTCCGTCCCCGCCGCTGAAAACGAGTGGTACCCGCGCAACATGTACCGCCCCAAGGAAGGCGCCTACAAGAACTTCCATGACCACTTCGCCAACGGCGACGAATCCAAGGGTTATAAGGACCTGATCCCGCTCTTTCGCGCCGAAAAGTTTGACGCCTCCGCCTGGGCCAGGCTCTTCAAGGAAGCCGGCGCCCAGTACGTGGTGCCCGTCGCGGAGCACCACGATGGCTTCTCCATGTACGACTCCGGCCTCTCCGACTGGACCGTGGTCAAAATGGGCCCCAAGCGCGACACTCTCGCTGAGCTCTCAAAAGCCGTCCGTGCCCAGGGCCTCCACTTCGGCCTCAGCTCCCATCGCGCCGAGCACAACTTCTTCTACGACGGCGGCCGCTCCATCCGATCTGACGTCAACGACCCAAAATACGCCTCCCTCTACGGCCCCGCCCACGAGTGGTTCGAG